>NZ_JBSFJX010000269.1:0-9518 GCF_053598275.1 Streptomyces sp. NPDC001156
CCCTGGAGGCGAAACCCCGTTGCCTGCCCTGCTCCGCAGGAGTCCGATTCCTCCCCAGCCTGAAGGCCAGGGCATCCTCGGAGGAACCAGGTGAACAAGGACGCGACCGACCCCTTCGTGCATGTCCGGGGCGCCGGTGAGAACAACCTGAGGAACATCGATGTCGACGTTCCGCGGGACGCGATGGTCGCCTTCACCGGCGTCTCCGGTTCGGGCAAGTCCTCGCTCGCGTTCGGCACGCTCTACGCGGAGGCCCAGCGGCGCTACTTCGAGTCCGTAGCACCGTACGCCCGAAGGCTGTTGCAACAGCTCGGCGCACCGCACGTCCAGGAAATCACCGGACTGCCACCGGCCGTGGCCCTGCAGCAGCGACGCGGGTCGCCCAGCTCGCGCTCGACGGTCGGCACCCTCACCACGCTGTCCAATCTGCTGCGCATGCTGTACTCCCGCGCCGGCACCTATCCGCCCCGGGCCGCACGGCTGGAAGCCGAGTCGTTCTCACCCAACACCGCGGCCGGCGCCTGCCCGGAGTGCCACGGACTGGGCGTCGTGCACGATGTCGCCGAGGACCTGCTCGTCCCGGACCCCTCGCTGAGCATCCGCGAGGGGGCGATCGCCGCCTGGCCGGGCGCCTGGCAGGGCGCCAACCTGCGCAGTGTCGTGAGCGGCCTGGGGATCGACATCGACCGACCGTGGCGCAGGCTCAGGAAGAAGGACCGGGACTGGCTGCTGTACACGGACGAACAGCCCTCCGTGTACATCGAGCCGGAGGAGGACCGCGTCGACTACGGCTACCAGGGCAAGTTCTGGAGCGCCCGCAAGCACGTCATGCACGTCCTCGCCGACTCCAAGAGCGAGAAGATGCGCGAACGGGCGCTCCGGTTCGTCAGGAGTGTGCCCTGCCCCGAGTGTCACGGCAGCGGACTGCGGCCCGAGGCACTCGCCGTGACCTTCGCCGGACGTTCCATCGCCGAGATCAACGCGATGCCGCTCACCGAGGTCGTGGCGCTGCTGCGGCCCGTCGCGGGGCGGTCCGAGGCCGACGCCACCACGTCGACCGCCCGATCCGGGGAGACGACCGAGGTCGCGGTCCGGATCTGCGGCGATCTGGTCGCGCGGGTCGACGTACTGCTCGACCTGGGCCTCGGATATCTCAGCCTCGGGCGCCGCTCGACGACCCTGTCGCCGGGCGAGGCGCAGCGCCTGCGGATCGCCACCCAGCTGCGCTCGGGGCTGTTCGGCGTCGTCTACGTCCTCGACGAGCCCTCCGCGGGCCTGCACCCGGCTGACGCGGAACCGCTGCTGGACGTGCTGGACCGCCTCAAGGCGGCGGGCAACTCGCTGTTCGTCGTGGAGCACGACATGGACGTCGTACGGCGGGCGGACTGGGTGGTCGACATCGGCCCCGGTGCGGGCGAGGGCGGCGGACGCGTGCTGTACAGCGGCCCGGTCGCCGGTCTTGAGCGGGTCGGGGAGTCGGCCACGAGCCAGTACCTGTTCGGGCGCGCCCAGCCGCTCGATCACCGCCCGCGCACACCGCACGGCTGGCTGCACCTGAGCGGCGTCTCCCGCCACAATCTGCACGACGTGTCCGTCGACGTACCGCTCTGCGTACTGACGGCGGTGACGGGCGTGTCCGGTTCCGGAAAGTCGACGCTGGTGACACAGGTGCTCGCCGAGGTCGTCCGCGGCCACCTCGGACTCGTACCCGAGGAACCCGACGAGGCGCAGCTGGAGGTCGACGTCCAGGACGCGTCGGGGGTCGAGTCGTTCGACCGGCTGGTCCGGGTCGACCAACGGCCCATCGGCCGAACACCCCGGTCCAACCTGGCCACGTACACCGGGATGTTCGACGCGGTGCGCAAGCTGTACGCGGCGACGGACGAAGCCAGGGCGCGCGGCTACTCGGCCGGGCGGTTCTCCTTCAACGTGCCCGAAGGGCGGTGCGAGACCTGCCAGGGTGAAGGATTCGTCGCGGTGGAACTGCTGTTCCTGCCCGGCACCTACGCGCCGTGCCCGACCTGCGAAGGCGCCCGGTACAACGCCGAAACGCTGGAAGTCACCTATCGCGGCAAGAACATCGCGGAAGTACTGGCGCTGTCCGTCAACGCCGCCGCCAAGTTCCTGTCCGACGTCCCGGCCGCCTCCCGCAGTCTGGAGACGTTGCGCGAGGTGGGACTGGGGTACCTGCGGCTGGGCCAGCCCGCGACGGAACTCAGCGGCGGTGAGGCGCAACGCATCAAACTGGCCACCGAACTGCAGCGAGCCCGCCGCGGGCACGCCCTCTACCTGCTCGACGAGCCGACGGCGGGGCTGCACCCCTCGGACATCGCGCTGCTGCTGCGACAGCTGCACCGGCTCGTCGACGCCGGCAACACGGTCGTCCTCGTCGAGCACGACCTGGACACGATCGCCACCGCCGACTGGGTCATCGACCTCGGTCCGGGCGGCGGCGACGCGGGCGGGCGGGTGGTCGCGGCAGGCCCGCCGACCAAGGTGGCGAGGGCCCGCCGCAGCGCCACCGCACCCTATCTCGCGGCCCGGCTCGCGCGCTCCTGACGACAGCGCGAGGGGCTGAGCACCGGTCAGCCGGGTTCGGGGGCGCAGGGTCGCGCGCGTCGCCATGCTGCGTTCCAGCTTGTGGCGGATATTGCCCGCGAGGTGTCCCGTCCGGGCCCACTACACGATGAGTTCGGCGACGTGGCGCATCTTGATGTCGGTGTGCGGGGAGATCTCCCAAGGACGTCCCCCGGAGCGAGCCATCCCGGGCGGAGGGCGAGCGGGGCGACGATGCTTAGCGCCACTGGACGACCCGTCGCCGGGGGCCGGGTGGGGGTGCACTTTTTCCGGCGCTGTCACCGGTTCCCGGCCCGCCTGCCATCCAGCAGTCCGTGCAGGTGCGCGGCGGCGTTCTCGATGTCCGCGTATTTCTGCTGTCCGGCGCGTACCTCGGCAGAGAGCACACCGCAGCGGTGGACGCGCTCGAAATCGCCGTAGGGGAACTTGTACCGGCCCTTGGTCTCCTCTCCCATCTCGTCATCGATGCCCAGGTACCACCTGGCGTACTCGTTGAATCCGTGCTCCTCGAGGTAGGCATTCTCGTCCGCTGCCGAAGGCCGGTGCTCGCTCCACTCGTCCCGGTCGTCCAGGACGATCCGGCCCTCTTCGGTCAGTTTCTTTGCGTGGTTGAACGCCATCGCGTTCAGTTTCACCGTCATGCCGTTTACCGCCCCATCGACAGTCGTGTTCAGATGTCGGCTGCTGCCGCCCGGATATCCTGTCGAGCCTGCCCCATCAGCTCGTTCAAGTCGCCGACCTCAGGAGTGAGTTCCCGCGCGCGCGGCGCGATCTGCTGCAGCCATGCCGCAGTGGCCAGGGCCAGTTCGACGGCCTCCCGGGTCCGCTCCTCGCCGAGCAGTTTCTCGACCTTGAAAGCAATGCTCGCGAGCGTGTCGTCACCGGTGGCAGGCACCAAGTAGGGCTCCAGGCCCGGCGGATACGGTGTCCGCTCCCGGTACTCACGCATCGCGGTCACGACCGCGGGCACCGCGCTGTACCTGTCGAGGAGGCCCATGAAGACGTACAGGCGGGCCACCAGCCGTGGCAGGCCGGGGTGCCGATCCAGCCAGGCCATCAGCTCGCGCTGATCACCGACGTGGTCCATGATCTGCGACATCTCCTCCGCGACCCGGTTGGGCCAGGTCCAGTGGAAGGGCAGCAGCCGCGCCACCTGATGGGCGAGCGCCGCCTCGCCCTCCGCGTCCAGCGTGCCGGCGACGAATTCGGCGACCTGCCTGTGGTCCAGTCCGTAGTCGGCCGGCGCCGCCCGGTCCTGTGAGCTCTGTGACGAGTCGTGGCGCAGACGCAACAGCTGTGTGCCGATCTTGCTCAGTGTCCGGTTCCGCATTGTTCCTCCCAGCTCGCGATGTGTTCTTCATCGTCCGGAGCGGCCGAACGACCAGCTCCTACTCGGATCCACGCGACCGCCCCACCACCCCCGCAGTTCGCCGGACCGCAGCGAACGCAGCAGACCTCCCAGGGTGGTCCGGTCGCGTCGGCGCCGGGCTTCCGGGCGGTCCTCGGTGTGCGAGACGCGCAGGCGTCTGTCGATGTCCAGTCGGTTCATGAGTCGTAGGTCGGCGAAGGTCCGGCACAGGGAGCGCAGGCCGACGGCGCAGTGCTCCATGGCGTCCGGACCGCTGCGCAGGACCAGCCTGGTGCCGGGTGCCGGACGTCCCTGCGGATTCAGGCGCAGGCTCGCCTCCTCCAGCCAGGCCGTCACATGGCGGGCGGAGGCGCCGGGCACCAGTTCGTCGCCGATCCGCAGGAGCAGCAGCCGCAGCCGTGCCGCGAGGTCCCTGGTCGCCTCGCCGGCAGGCCCCACGTAGACGGGCGGGGCCACAACCGGGTTGAGCAGGACGCCCACGGTCACGCCTATCAGGGTTTCGATGACGCGCCCGAGCGCCTCGGTCCGCTGCCCGCCCACGCCGAGGACGAGCATGTCCGTGACGGCGACCTCCTCTCCCCAGGGGGCCAGTTGCAGCAGGTGGCCGAGCGGGAGGCAAGCCAGGACGAGCAGTCCGAGGCTCCACCAGGTCAGTCCCACGGCGTCCGTGAAGCCGACGGCGATCAGCACGCCGGCGATGCGCCGGATGCCGGGGGTCAAGGTCGCGTACAGCGTGACCTGCACGACGAGCAAGGCCGTCAGCGGAGCCAGCAGGGGCTGCGCATTGCCGGACAGCCACAGACCGGCGAGGTAGGCGAGGGCCGCGGCGGCGGTCGACCGGCGTCCGGACGACGACGGGTTCCTGCGCCGCCTGACCAGGTCCACCACCGGGAACGGGGAAGTGAGCACGGTACCGGGCCAGAGCTCACGCGCTGCGGTTCCGGTGGGCGCCGGATGCTCCGCCCGGCTTGCCGGGCCGGTCCGGCGGCGCGTAACGGTCGTCCGGCAGGTGGCGGGCGCGGGACTCCCCGACGGCCTCCCGCAAGGCCCCTGCGAAGCGCCCGGGTCCCCACGACCGGCCATGGACGGCCTGCTCGAGTCCTTCGCGCGTGGCGGGCCCGCTCTCTTCGAGGGCCCGGACCAGTTCTTCGGGCACTCGTTGACAGCGTCGAGGACATGTTCCACCAGGTCGGCGAGAAGGAGTTCCTGCTTCCGTTCAACCGGACGCCCCTGGCCGCCGACACGCTGCTCAAGGCGCGCCTTGAGCGGGCGATAGGCGTCATCTACCGGCCCCAGACCGAGCGGCAGAGCCACTACTTCCGCGCGCGCATGTCGGACCAGTTCGACGGCGTCATCCACATCGATGGGACCCGGGCAGTCGAACCCCTGGAGCGCACGGCCGAGTGGCAGGAAGGTGAGGTCCCCGAGACCTACCCGTTCGCCGTATGAGAACTGCCGCCGCCTTACGAGGCACCGGAGCCGCCCGCGCCGTGCCAGAGGCCCTGCACCCTGAACCGCACTCCCGGACTGAACACGGACTCCACTGCCGCAGGCAGTCCGACCGGCACCCGGATGACCCTCAGAGCTCCGCTGGGGTGCAGGTCGTAGGCGTAGCTGAGTTCGTTCACCACATCTTCGTAGGCGACGTCCCAGATGGTGCGGTTGGTGTAGCCGTTGGGATCACCAACCTCGACGAGCTTAATGAAGACGGACATATCTCGACCATATGCGCGAAACCCGCGATCGCGCCCGCTGGGCACATGTCCGGTTCCCACCGCCGTGCGTACCGCGAGGGCCGCCGCTTTCCTGACGACGCCCCCCACGAGCCGTTGCCGGTGCCACGGTGTCTCCTGACGCCCGATCACCCTGTCGGCTGACATCCGCCCGCCGCGGGCTCCCCTAGGCCGTCTCGTTTGGATCATGGGATCGATGGATCGGGTGTGCCGTTGCCTGACGTCCAGCGGGTGCGGATCGATCGCGTCCCTTCGAGTGGGACAGCCGCTCATGGCCCCGCAGTCACGGTGGCGCAGCCGAACGTCCATGTACTGGCCCCGCCGGGCAGGTCAGCCTGCCGTCGCGGCCCCGCAGCGCTGGCATCCCGGCGGCCACGGCGCGGTCGTCGGGACGGGCGCGGTGGGCGGGGAACCGCGCCTGACCAGGGATCCGTCGCGTAGCAGATATGCGGCAGCGGCCAGGCGGCAGCCCGTGGACAGCAGGCAGGACGCGCCGAGGGCGACGACATCGTCCTCCCCGGCGGACTCGACCATCAAAGTGGCGCGCGTCGACAGTTCGAACACCTCACCCAACTGCTCCGGTGCCGTCTCGCGAGAGGCCGGATTCCTGACCCATGCGCCGTGCATTGCCGACCTTCCGAGAACCGCCCGCTCGTCCGCGGTGTCTCAGCCCGCTGGGTCGATTCCGACCGCGCGATTTGGTCACCGTGCACCGATGCCGATCGCATACCCGGCGCGCAGCATGGCATTCGTCGACCGCCGAGTACTCACGCCGATGCCGGCCCCGGTGAGTTCATCCCGGCCCGCAACCGCGGACGGGGCGACCCGACCATCAACGGCAGCTACTGGGTCGGGGCCGCCGTCGGGAGCCTGGGCGCTTCGTACTGCTGAACACCGCCTGGTTCCCCGCGGACGTCGGCTGGCGGGTGGCCTTCGGCAACGGCGGCTTCCTCGGACTGGGGATCATGCTGGTCCGCCGCAACGTTCCGGAGAGCCCTCGTTGGCTGTTCATCCATGGGCGGGAGAGGGAAGCCGAGAAGATCGTGGACCGCATTGAGTCGGAGGTGCTAGCCCGGGAAGGCATCGAACTGCCGCCGTCCAGCGGGTACCTCACCGGACGGCGCCGGGCGTCGATCCCGTTCCGGGAGATCGCTCGGGTGGCGGCACAGCGCTATCCGCGCCGGGCGCTGCTGGGCCTGGCCCTCTTCGTCGGGCAGGCGTTCCTGTACAACGCCGTGAGCTTCGACCTGGGCACGATACTCAGCGGCTACTTCGGGGTGGCCTCTGGCGCGGTGCCGCGCTCCATGCTGCTCTTCACGATCAGCAACTCCCCGGTCCGCTGCTGCTCGGGCGATCGTTCGACACGGTCGGGCGCAAACCGATGATCATGATGACGTACTTCGGCTCGGCGGTCATCGCGATCGTGCTGGGCGTGGTGACCATGACCTCAGCCCTGTCCGCGTGGCAGTTCTCCGTCCTGGTGGCCGTGGTGCTCTTCATCGCCTCCGCCGGTGCGAGCTCGGCCTACCTGACGATCAGCGAGGTCTTCCCGATGGAGAGCCGGGCACTGTGCATTGCCCTGTTCTTCGCGGTGGGCACCGCTGTCGGCGGCATCACCGGGTCCATGCTGTTCGGTCAGTTCGTGTACAGCGGCAGTCTCACCCTGGTCGCGGTCGGCTTCCTGATCGGCGCTGGCGTGATGGCGCTCGGCGGCGTGGCCGAGGTGGTCTTCAGGGTGCGCGCCGAGCAGCAGTCGCTCGAGAACATCGCCCGGCCGCTGACCGCCGAGGAGACCGAGTCCCACTGGCAGCACCCGGGCGCTGCCGTAGCCCGCGACGAGCGCGCCGCGCACCGCAGGGAGCACGAGCGAGCCGGTGCCCGCCGGTACCGGCCAGGTCCCGACGGTCCGCCGTACTCCCCGGGGATGGCCGGCACCGGTGGTCCGACCAGCCGCACCGCCGTCAAGGCCGACCGGTCGCACAACGAGGAGATCGACGAGGTGGCGGCGGCACTCGAACGGTACGGACCGCTCGGCCGGCAGGCGCTTGAACAGACCGTCAGGGGGCGCTCCTGGGGCCTTGGCCGCTTCCGCACCGCCCTCAAGGACACGGTCGAGGAGTCCCGGGCGCAGCGGCTGTCCTCCGGTGCCTACACCCCGCCGGCCCGGGCCGGCCGCTGACGGGAGGGATGTGGAAGATGTCCGACGGTACGGCCACCAGGCCCGCGGCATTCGTCTTCGACCTGGACGGGACACTCGTCGACAGCGTCTACCAGCACGTCATCGCCTGGCAGCAGGCGTTGAGCGAGATGGGCATCGGCCTGGCGATCTGGCGGATCCACCGGAGGATCGGGATGAGCGGTGGCCTGCTCGTGCAGGCCATGATGCGCGAGACCGGCGTACGGCTGACGCCGAAGGAGGCCGATGAACTGCAGAACGCCCATCACCGCCACTTCGAAGGCTGGACGAACGCCATCCGGCCGCTGCCCGGAGCCGTCGAGCTTCTCCGGACGCTGACGGACTGCGGCGTCCCCTGGACGATCGCCACCAGCGCCCACCGGGACGACGCCGCACCCATGTTCGCCAGACTCGCCGTGCCGCCCGACGTGCCGACGGTCACCCGCGAGGAAGTCAGTCGCGCCAAACCCGACCCCGATCTGTTTTTGGCGGGCGCGGCGCGGCTCGGAATCCCCGCCCGCGACTGTGTCGTCGTCGGAGACAGTGTGTGGGATCTGCTGGCTGCGCGGCGGGCGGAGGCACTCGGAGTGGGGCTGCTGTCCGGAGGATACGGGCAGGACGAACTGGAGCGGGCCCAGGCGTTCCGGGTGTACGCCGACCCCCTCGACCTGCTGGGGCACATCGACGAACTCGGCGTCCGGGACGCGCACGGCGCCTGAGCGCGACGTACCCGTCCCCGGGCGGTCCGGCACCCGGGGACGGATGAGGATGGCGGCACTGCTCAGGAGGCCGGTGCGGTTCCGCCGCCGGCCTCGCTGGTCTTGACGCGGACCACCACGTCTGCCGCCTCTTCCAGGCTGTGGTCCAGGTTGTTGAGGAACCGCTCCTCGTCGGTGCGGATGCCCCGGAGCATGTCGGCGTCGAGGCTGTCGCCGATCTCATCGGCGAAACGCTCTGCCGCGCGGGCGGCCGCCGCCGCCTTGGCCGCGACGGCGAACTCCTCCTCGATGTCCTTCGGGAGGCGTTGCGGAGTGTGACCATCGTGCCCGGTCCGCACGCCTGACGGCAGCCCCGACATCAGCCGCCACAACACGCGGCCGGTGCTCACGGCCTGACCGCCCAGGGTGATGAAGGCCTCGGACAACGGTCCTCGGGCGGTCAGCTGCTCCAGGCGGCGATTGAGCTCGTGGATGTGGTCATCGACCTCCTGGATGTGGTCCTCCAGGGTCTGCCGGTGGTCCCTCGCGGGTTCGGCGGCCGGATCCGCTCGCAACTGGCCGGCGACCGCCTCCTCGGCATCGCGGACGTCGCGCAGCAGCGGGATGACCGCTTCAACGGTGACTGCCATCAGAACTCCTCACGGGGCGATGGACAAAGGCGGCCGGAGGGCTTGCCTGGGTGCCGCGGGGGCAGCGGGGGCAGCGGGCGAACGCTCGCCGCCCCGCCCGGCCTGGGGGACCGGAGGTCAGTCCCCCTTCATGATCTCCACCTTCCGGGCCTTCGCCGGCTGGGCCTTGGGCACGGTCACCGAGAGCACGCCGTCGGACAGCGCGGCGTTCACCAAATGTCTCCGAGGACGCCCCGGCCTCCAGGCCGGGGAGGAATCGGACCCCTGCGGAGCAGGGCAGGAAACGGGGTTTCGCCCCCAGGGCGAAAGACCGCC
>NZ_JBSFJX010000270.1:0-9449 GCF_053598275.1 Streptomyces sp. NPDC001156
GCCTTGAGCACTGGCCAGGAACACGCTGCCGACGTCAGTCGTCGAGCCTCTGACCAGCGCATTCACTCATCTCGTGCAGCATCGTGTCGCACCTCCCTTTTCTTGGTGTCCGCGTGGGGTCCGGGGTGGGCTGCGTCATGCCCTGGGCGAGGAGCTTGGGCCAGGGCGCGGCGGCCGCGCTGGTGGGCCTCTTGGTGGTAGTCATGGCGTGCACTGTGAGGGGTGCGAACCGCTACCGTCGCGCGCTGAGGAGTGGGGACATTGACAGCATCACGCCAGGTGATTGTGCGTGCGAGACAGTGGTGGACCGGGACGTTGACAGCATCACGCCTGGTGTTTGTGCGTGCGAGACAGTGGTGGGCCGGCACGCCGAGGACAGTACGCACCGTCGTCTGGATCTGCGTGCCATTGGGCGTGTTGGGGATTGTGCTTGGCGTGTACGGCGATGCGCATGGCTGGTGGGAGCACCGCAGCTTCCTGACCAACCTGACTTCTAGCCTGACCAGCGTGATGTTCGGGATCCCAACCGTGCTCTTGTTGCTCGGGTACCTCGCGTCCGCCCAAGCTGAAGCGCTTCAGAGGCAGCAGATTCGACGCCGGGCGCGACGCGAACTCGAGAGTTTCCTCGGCGTTCTCCTCGACCCGTTCAACGCGCTCACTCGGCAGGGGCTAGGCGATGACCTCAAGCGTTTGCGTCAGGCGGCCGAAGCGGTGGATGCCTGCCTGGAGCCGCGCACGATGCCTCGAGGGACAGTCTCACTCGAGGAGTGGAGGTCATGGTTCGAGCGGGTCTTCGCCCTCGAAGGCGCGTACCAGCAGCTACTCCGCGATGTGGTGTCCAGCGCGAACTGGGCGAGGGAGCTGAATTCCATGCGGTGGCATCAGTGGGCCAATGATTTGCGCACGCATTGGAACGTCTTGGACCAAGACGTACGCCCGCAAGTGATGGAGTGCGATGAGCAGTGGCTGTCTCCGGTTGATTCGGCACGCGTGCGGGACGCGTTGGCGCAGCTCGAGCCGGCCGTGTTCCTTGGCTACCAGGACCGGGGCCCCGACGTGACAGGCCGTGCCGTAGACCTGATCGCCGACGGAACGCCCGTGCATCTGGCTCTCCGCCGCACGCTGGGTTTGGGGCACCGAGGTAGGAGAGCCTGGTTCCGACAAATGGCAGAGTTGTTGGACGGCGTTGAGGAACTCGCCCAGGTGTATGGGTAATGGTGCCTATCGGCGGGCGGCGACGAGAGCGGCGGCGCGGGATCGCGGCGCGGTGGTCACGCAGCAGCCGGGCCCGGTGCTCGGCGGTGGACCGGCGGACATCGAGCACGGCGGTGTATGTGACACTGGTCGGCACGTGAGGCTCCTCGGTCGGAAGATCGCTTTAGGGCCGTCCCCGGACGTCCACGATCGGGCCGCGACCCAGTCCACGAACTCCGTCTCGACGTCGGAGAACTCCTTGTACTTGTAGACCCGGCGGATCTCCCACTGGTGATCGAACCGCGTCTTCGTCCGTTCGGCGTACCGCCTCACCAACGACGGGTCTGCCACCCCCAACTGGACAGCCCCGAAATCCAGCACCGCGCCCGGCACCTGCAGCGGATCCTCCAGGAACATCCCGAGCCAGCAACCGTCACCAGCTGCAAGGCGAAGCCGAGTTTCATGTGCTGGCCACGACGCCGATTGATCAGCGCCAGGTCCTCGTCATCGAGGAAGAACACCCGCTCCAGATCCGCCTGCGACGGCGGGCCCGCGTACCGGCCGTACGCAGCTGCCTCATCATCCTCAGGAACTCCACCGGCATAGCCCGCAACGTAGGGCGAGGCCACCATCACTCAACCCACAGCGGCCAAACCGTTACAAGATCCCGACGCGTCCGATGCCCACCCACATCCGAACGGCGAGTGGCGGTAACCCGGCGGTCGCCCACCCGCTATCGCCACTGGCCGTTCCGTTCTTGCTCAAGCCCCGAGCACCTGACAACCGGCGCGTTGGGCCTGGTCCTCAACGCGCTCGTCCTGTTCAACACCGGCTCAGCGCCTGATGAGCTCGCTGTGCACCGGGCCGGGGTTGGCGTTCACGGCGGTTCGCTTTTCGCGGCGTTCCAGGGCTGCGGACCACAAGGCGAGCCCGAGGGAGGAGGCCGTCATGAGTGCGCCGACCCAGTTGGGGGAGGTGTAGCCGAAGCCGGCGGCGATGACGAGTCCGCCGAGCCACGCGGCCAGAGCGTTGCCGAGGTTGAAGGCACCGGCGTTGACGGCGGCGGCCAGGGTCGGGGCACCATGGGCCTTGTCGATAACGCGCACATTCAGCGGCGGCACGGTGGCGAACCCGAACGCGCCGACCAGCAGGACGGTGATCGCCGCGAGCACCTCACTGTGTGCGGTGAGGGTGAACACGCCCAGCACCACGGCCAGTCCGCCGAGCGTGGTGTAGAGCATCGGCATCAGCGCACGGTCGGCGAACCTGCCGCCGAGGAGGTTCCCGATGACCATGCCGATGCCGAACAGGACCAGCAGCCAGGTCACCGCGCTGTCAGAGAAGCCCGCGACGTGAGTCATCATCGGGGCGATGTACGTGATCGCGGCGAAGACGCCGCCGAAGCCGAGCACGGTCATCGCCAGTGCGAGCAGAACCTGCGGTTTGCGCACGGCGGCGAGCTCGTGCCGCAGGTGGACGCCTTCGGGGCGGGGCAGTTCGGGGACGAACTTGGCTATGCTGAGCAGCCCGATCACGCCGAGGCTGGCGACGAGGACGAAGGTGGTGCGCCAGCCGGCGGCCTGGCCGATGTAGGTGCCGAGCGGGACGCCCACGACGTTGGCGACGGTCAGGCCGGTGAAAAAGATGGCGATGGCGCTGGCCTTCTTCTCCGGGGCGACTAGTTCGGCGGCGAGGACCGCTCCGATGCCGAAGAATGCGCCGGGCGCGAGCGAGGTGACGATGCGTCCGACCATCATCAGTCCGAAGCTGGGGGCGAGCGCGGACAGCAGGTTGCCGAGGATGAATAGGCCCATCATTACCATCAGCATCCGCTTGCGGGGCATCTTCGTGCCGAGTGCGGTCATCAGCGGGGCGCCAAACGCGACGCCGAGGGCGTAGCCGGTAACCAGCAGGCCGGCGGTGGGAATGGTGACGTGGAAGTCCGCCGCGACTTGGGGCAGCAGTCCCATGGGGACGAATTCCGTGGTTCCGAGACCGAAGGTACCGATGGCGAGAGCAAGAAGCGCCAGAGGCATGGGGCTAACCTTCCATGTTGCTTGAGCGAGTACCTGACGTCCAGGTCGCCGCCGGACTGCCGGGCAACAGCGCGCTGGAGGTTGTGGGGGGAAGCTGAAGCTGGCCAAGCTCGGCAAGGCCGAGGAACCCAAGCTCATGCCGCCGTTCCGGCAGTTGGTCAACGGCATGCTGCCGAAGGTCGACTTCCCCGAGCCGCCATCGTGCGTGCCACTTTTCCCGCCGAGGAGCGCGGCAAGGTCTTCGGACTGTTCGGCGCGGTCGTCGGACGGCGGATGACGGTGCGGTTGATGGGCCGGTCTGCGGTCTGCGGTCGGCGGCCTGGGCGGGCAGGTGAGCGCCGGAGCGTTGTGCGGGCGATCTGTCAGACCTGCGTCCAGGTGAGGGGCTGGGCGGTGCAGGGGCCGCCGGGGTGGACGGCGAGGTGGCCTGTAGTGACGTCGAGGGACACGGTGGCCAGGGTTTCCCAGCGCTGGCCGAGTGGCGCGGTCGGGGCCGCGTGGCAGCACAGGGCCGCGCCCTCGGCGAGGTGGACGGTGAAGGCCTGCAGCAGGGCGCCGCGGTCCGGGGCATCCAGCGGGCGGGTGCGTTTCTGCAGGGCCTCGAAGCGGTGGTAGGTGTCGGGGTCCTGCGTTCCGATGGTCTCTCCGGGGGACAGGTTCGGGGCGAGGAAGTGATTGGTGTGGAGCAGGTAGCCGTCGTCGCCGGGCTGGATCAGGGCGGGACCGGCCGGGCTGACTTCGACGGTGGCGGCGCGGGCGCGGCCTTCCTCGTAGTCGCACAGGGTGAGCGCGGAAGAGGCCGCGACCGGGGTGCCCATGGCCAGTGCCTTCGCCTCGTTGAGGGTCGCGCAGCGGTCGAGTACCAGGCGGGCCAGGACATGGACGGGGAGCCATGGGCCGTGGTGTTCGGGAGACTGGTCGGAGCGGTGGCCGAGGATGTTGAAGTGGAGGCCGAGTTGGCGGGAGTTGACTCCGATCTTGCCGACGATGCCGTATTCGGTGAGCGTGCGCACCACCCGGCCGTCTGGGTGCTCGACGGTCCACACGAACCAGTTATCGCGCATGCCGTCGTGCCAGTCCCAGGTCTGGGTGGTGACCGGTGGGCCGCCGTCGGCCGGGGTGTGGACGACGGTGGAGCACTCCGGGTGCTGCTGCCCGAGTCGGCCGAGGATCTCCGTGCGGGCATTGAGCGCGGCGATCTGATGCGGCGGCAGGCCGGAGCCGCGGGCGATGCCGTCGATCTCGGCGGCCAGGCCGGGGGCCAGCGCGCCGATGTGCTCCAAGGCCTCCTCGCCCCACTTGGTGACGTCCTGGCGAGCCGCCCCGGCGGTAGCGAAGAGTTCGTCGTAGAACTCCCAGGTCCGCCGGATCTGGTCGGGGAAGGCGCGGCCGAGGAGCAGTCCTCGGTCGCCGGGGGCGGCGGCAGCTGATCGGAAGACCGTGGGGCTGGGCATGAAGTGGGTTCTCCTAATCCGAAAGTCGACGCGATGCACGCGACGATCACCCGTGTTGCCAAGCTGCGTCATACCGTCTTTTCAGCAGGTCGCGGCTCGGATAGGCGTCTGGTCAGTTGCTGCTGGGGCGGTCTGTGCCATACGGGAGAGCCAGGTCGTGAGCAGCGTTTCGAGTGTTGTGGTCTCGGTGGGCGTCAGCAGGTTCAATAGACGGCGCTCGTTGTGCATTTGGTCGGTGAAGGCCTGGTCAATGAGTTCACGTCCAGGTCTGATGGCGAGGACCTGAGGCACCATCAATGCGGCAGTGGGGCCCTGCAGGATGCGTACGAAGACCAACAGGTCTGGGCTGTGGGGGAGGTTGCTGAGGGTTCGGCGGCGTCGCGGCCGAGCCGCTTCATCTCGTGCACCGTGAGGATGACCCGCCAGTCGGACTGTGGCCATCGACTCCCTACGGGCGTACGCGGATGACTGTCTTCCCGCTGCGTCTCGTGGTCGGGTTAAGGGCACCAATGGCATCATCGAAGCTCGCGACGTCACCGATGTTTGTCCGCAGCCGTCCGTCCCGCACTCGCTGCCCGACCTCACCTAGTTCGGCACGATCGGCCTTGACGACGAAGTCCACCGCCAGGCCGTCAGTGGGCCGCGCCAGTGCCGTGTCGCGCGCTCTGTCCTGGAGCTTCTCGCCGCTGATGGGCATGACGAAGGTCAGGCGCGGCGGCCGTAGGTGCGCGGATCCACGGGCTGCTCAGACTTGGGAAGCCCGCCGACCACGAGACGGTAGGAGTCGATCACGAGCTCCTCCACGAGCTTCTCGTCGATGGTGCCCCCGCCTTCCACCGTGATCCAGTGCCTCTTGTTCATGTGATAGCCGGGGGTAATGTCTGCGTACTGCTCACGCAGGGCTGCGGCGTCGTCCGGATCAGCTTTCAGGATCACGACGGGGCGCCCCGGCATGTCGGTCATGAGCATGAAGACCTTGCCGCGCACTTTGTAGAGCTCCCAGTCGGGGCCGAAACTATGCTCCAGGTCGGCGCCGGGCAGTTCCACAGTGCAGTCGCCCGCGATCTTCTGCAGCTCCTGTCCGTCCAAGGTGATCAACTCCGGGTGTTTAGATGAAGGTGAACAGCTGGTCGGCGTCGAATCGCGAGATCGGGCTGGTGTACACCCTCTCCGGGGCGGGGTAGCCGAGGGCCAGCAGCACGGTCGTGCTGTGTCCGGTTTCGCGGATCTTGAACGCCTTGTCGACACTGGTCGGGTCGAAGCCCTCCAGCGGGGTTGCTTCGACGCCGAGCTCGGCGGCCGCCATCATGGTCAGGCCCACCGCCATGTAGGTCTGCTTCTCCATCCAGTGGTTCAGGTCCTTGTAGCCGTAGTTGCGCAGGTTGAGGAAGTCCCGGGTCATCGACTCCCAGAGCTCCTGCTTCGCCGGGTCGGGGAACCGGCCGTCGGCCCGCTCCTTGCTGAACACTGCCTCGAGGTGGCGGTCGGGCACGTCAGCCCGGGTGGTGAGGATGATGGTGTGCGACGCGTTCAGGATCTTCTCGGCGTTGTCCTGGAATCGTTCGCCCAGGTTGTCCGCGAGTTGCTTCTTCCCCTCGGGCGTGGCGAGGACATAGAAGTGGTTGGGCTGTACGTTCACCGATGACGGCGTGGAGCGCAGGAACCTCAGCAACTTCTCCAGGGTCTCTTGCGGAATGATCTTGCTGGGGTCGAAGTACCTGGTGAGGTGCTTGTTCATGAGCTTGTCGAGGTCCACGTCAGTCTGCCTTCTTCTTACGATCAGTGGTTGATGGGTAGAGATTCTTAAGGGTTCGGGCTACTTCTTGCCGGCGAGCAGTGCGCCGATACGGTCGAAACTCATGCCCGTCGTCGCCGAGGCGAGGTCGCCCGCGACGAGCGCCTTGGTGGCGTGTTCGAGGGCCCCCATCGCGTTCGCGTAGAGCATCGGACCCACGCTGATCCGCTTGACCCCGATCTTTTGCAGCTCCGGGACGGTCAGCACCTTGTCCGCCGGCGACACCAGGACGTTGACCGGTGTCGGCGCGACCGCGGTCACGATCGCGACGAGCGCGTCGCGGTCGGGCGGGAACGGCGCGTAGAGCACATCCGCGCCGGCCCCGGCGAAGGCCGTCAGACGCCGAATGGTGTCGTCGAGATCGGGCCGCCCCTGGATGAAGTTGTCGGTGCGGCCGGTGACGACGATGCGGCCCTTGGCCGCGTTGACGGCGCTACGTACGCGATTGACTGCCTCGTCGAAGTCGCGGATGGGTTGATCGGGGTTGCCCGAGGTGTCCTCGATCCCGATACCGGCCAGGCCGGACGCCACGGCGGCCTCAACGGTCGCGGCGACGTCTTCAGGCGTGTCGCCGTAGCCGTCCTCGAAGTCTCCGTTGACGGGCAGCCCGGTGAGGCGGCCGAGCAGCCGTGCATGCTCGAGGTGCTCGTCGCGGGTGACTTCGTGACGCCCGTCGGGGCGGCCGAGCGTGGTGGCGAGCGCCGCCGACGATGTCGCGATCGCCTCGAAGCCGGCATCGGCCAGCATCAGCGCCGAGAGACCGTCCCAGGCGTTCGGCATAACGAACCCGCCGTCACGGGTGTGCAACGCCATGAATTTCTCGTAGAGCTCAGAGCCCGGCACGTGAAGCCCTTTCTTGAAAGATCATCGGATCGGTGAGAGGGGTACCGGGCCGTGTACGCGGCCCGGTACGAGGGTTCGAGCGGTCAGCCGGACGTACCGACCGAGCTGGCGGCGGGGATGTCGACGTCGGTCTGGTTGACGTTGTTGATGAAGTTGGTGAGCTGCGCTGCCACCGCGACCGTCACGATCGCCAGGATCTGCGGGTCGGTGTATCCCGCACCCCGCACAGCCGCGAGGTCGGCGTCGCTCACCCGCCCGCGACTCTCCACCACCTGCTGGGCGAAGCGAGCCACCGCGGCGCGCTTCGGGTCGACCGAACTCCCCGCCCGGCCCAGGTCGATGTCCTCGCTCGACATACCACCGAACTCCGACGACACGTACGAGTGCACCGCCAGGCAGTAATCACAACCGTTGACCTGCGAGACCGCGAGCGCGATCGTGTGCCGCGTCTTCGCGTCCAGAACCCGACTCAAGGAGCCCTGCAACGCCATAACCACGTCCAGGACGGCCGGGTTCGACGCGAGCGTCACGAACATGTTCGGCACGAACCCGAACTGCCCCCCGACGTTGTCCAGCACACCCTTCGCACCCGCAGGAACCTCGTCAAGAGAAGGAACATTCAGACGTGACATGGCGAATCAGCCTCCGGTGAGTGGTCGTCGTCAGCGCGGGTGTCACCCGTGTTTTGGGCTTGTCGGCCCACTCCTGGAGCTAACACTGCTCAGGACTGGGCTGTCAAGCCCAATCGAGGTACTGTCTGAAGCATGAAAGCCACCACGGGGGCTCGGGAGCCCCACAAGCTCACCGACAAGGGACAGGCAACGCGGGCCCGCATCCTGGAGCACGCCGCGGAGCTCATCTACACCAAGGGCGTCCACGCGACGAACAACGAACAGCTCCGCCGCGCCGCCGGTGTCAGCGGATCGCAGCTCAACCACTACTTCCCGACCAAGGAGAGTCTCGTCCTGGCCGTGATCGCCTGGCAGGCCGAGCGCGTCCTCACGTTCCACCGCAGCGAGCGATTCGCCCGCTTCGACAACCTCGACGCGTTTCGGGCGTGGACGGACTTCTACGTCGGCTACGAGCACGCCTACCAGGAAGGCTGCAGCCTCGGCTCCCTGGCGAGCGAGATCATCAAGACCGACCTTGACGTTCACGACGAGCTCGCGAGTGCGTTCGACCAGTGGAGGGACACCTTCCGCGATGGAATCGAGCGCATGCAGCAACTCGGCCACATCAGCGCCGAGGCAGATCCCACACGGCTGGCCAATCTGCTCCTTGCTGCCTTCCAGGGCGGCACCCTCCTCGCCCAGGTCGCGCGGGACATCGCTCCACTGAAAGATGCGTTGCAGACAGCCATCGACTACCTGCAGACCTTCGCGACGTCTCCCGACGTCGGCGTACTCCAAGCTCGGTAGCCGCTTCCATGTGTATGGGTCAGCGACGCTTGGCATTAAGCGACGCCGCGGAGCACTCCGTCGACAAGGAAAGCAATCTCCTGGCTGAATTCCGCGGGACAGTGGCGGGGCTAGCGGGGGTCCGGGCGACTGACGCACCCTCAGGATGGGCCGCTACGGGCGATGACGTCCCGCCTGATGGTGTAAGCGATCAAGGTGTGGGTGTGCGCGGGCGTATGCCCGGGGCGTGCATCTGGTGACAGCTTCCGCATCCCTGGGCATAGGGCAGGCCACCGCGCGACCAGCGCCATCGGGCTCGCCGCCTGGCGGTCGTTGCGGAGGATCTCCGCGGCGGCATTGGTGTGCTGGCGTGGGGGCTGAGGGGGAAGCCCTCATCGATCCCCGCTTTACGGTGTGGACGGCAGGTCTTGCTCGACCCAGACGAGCTTGCCGCTCGTTGCGGGGCGGAAGCCCCACCTGCTGGACAACTGGGCAATCAGGAACAGTCCCCGGCCGTTTTCGTCGACGATGCGGGCATGGCGCAGGCGCGGGTAACACGTTCCGCTGTCAAAGACTTCGCAGGTCAGGACTTGGTGCTGGATGAGCCGTAGCCGGATCGGGCCGGCGCCGTGGTCGATAGCGTTGGTGACCAGTTCGCTGATGATCAGCTCCGTGGTGGGCACGAGATGCTCCAGTCCCCATTCGCTGAGTTGATGGGCGGCCAGGTGCC
>NZ_JBSFJX010000271.1:0-9391 GCF_053598275.1 Streptomyces sp. NPDC001156
ACGCGGGAGACCAGTGCATCCACCACCGTTCGGGATGCGCCAGTTGACCAGGATTGGGTACAAGACCCACTCCTGCTCACTGACTAGGAACGGTGTGGTCCGCACCCGCAAGGGCGCCGACCACACTCTGGCCGCGCTGAAGAGCATCGCGCCGCACGGCCCGATGGCGCCCCCATCTACGTCATCCTCGACAACTGGTCCGGCAACAAAACCGCGAGGATCCGCACCTAGTACTACAGGGATAGATCTTGGGTGGTGGGTGCGGCAGGATGGTCTGCCGTGAGTGCACGTGGTCAGGTCGGCGATGAGGTGACGGCGGAGGATCTTGTGACCCTGGATGCAGCTCGACCCGGTTTTTCCTGGCCCAGCGCCGCATCGTCTCGCCCTTGTGGGCGGACAGGTTGTCCAGGATGAGGTAGATCGGGGCGCCGTCCGTGTGGGCCGCGCGGATCGACTTCAGCGCGGCCAGGGTGTTCGCGGCGCCCTTCTTGCGGCGGTTGACGCCCCACAAGGTGTCGTCGCCGATCGAGTAGCAGCCGTGGGGGGTAGTTGACACGCTGCGCGTGACGTTGGGCACCGGATAGGGAGTTGCCTGCGGCGCCCGGCCGTTACTGCTGCGAGAGGGTGTACGCCCGCTGCCATGCGGTGGCGACTGCTTGGGCGATGCCGCCGATGACCGTGGCGTCCCCGTCGAGTGCCGACGCCGCGAGTTCGGGCAGCGGTAGGGGTACGAGTGCGGCGAGCCGGAGCCGGAGGGGCTTGATGAGGGATGCCGCGTGGCGGCCGAGGGCGCTGCCGCCCAGCACGACCAGTTGCGGGTCGAGTAGGGCGATGACTGGGACCAGGGCCCGCGCGAGAAGATCGACCTGTCGCTCCACGATCGCTGCGGCGGCGGGATTTCCTGCTTGCGCGGCTTGGAAGACCTGCTCGGGTGAGCAGTCCGCACCCAGTCCCGCCTGCCGGGCGGCGGCGGCGATGGCGTCGGCTGCCGCGGCACTCTCGAACACGCCGCGCTCGCGGAGTTCGCCGTTCGGGTCGACGGAGCCGTCGTCGACCAGGAGGAAAGCGATCTCGCCGGCCGCGCCGCGCGCCCCGCGGTGGAGTCGGCCGCTGGTGATCGTGCCCAGGCCGATGCCGGTGCCGACGGAGAGGAAGACGAAGTCGTCGACGCCGCAGCCGATCCCTGCGGCCTGCTCGCCGAGCGCCGCCAGGTCGACGTCGTTCTCGAACCGGACCCGGTCGCCGAGCTCCTCGGCGAGCAGTTCGATGACGGCGGGGCGGTCCCAGCCGGGTAGGTTGGCCGCGTGCCGCATCCGGCGTGAGGCCGCGTCGTAGATGCCCGGGCTGCCGATGACGATGCTGTAGACGTCGCTCCGGGAGACGCTGTTGTCGTCGAGGAGCTCGGTGACCAGGTGCGCGAGCTGGTGGACGAGTTCGGTTGCGTCCCGGGTCCGGGACGGCTCCTGCCGCCGGTCGATGACGGTTCCGCCCAGGTCGGCGAGGGCGCACTTGATCCAGCGCGACCCGACGTGGACGCTGATCACCCGCCCTGCGTCCACGTCCGGCTCCCACAGCCGGGCGGCGCGGCCGGCCTGGCCGGTGCGCAGCCCGGTCTGGCGTACGAGTCCGGCGGCCTCGAGCCGGGCGATGGCAAGGTTGACGGTGGGCCGGGACAGTCCGGTGTCGCACGACAGCTGGGAGGCCGACGTCGGCGCCTGCCGCTGCAGGTGCTCCAGGACGACCCACTCGTTCGCCTGCCGCATGCTGCCCGGTCCGCGCATGACCGTGCTGAAGGGGGGCGTGTCCGGGCTGTCCACTGTCGTCGTCGGCATGGGCGCCATCCTGCCAGGTCGGTCCGGAGTGAGGTGTCCCACCAGCATATTGATTTTGTTAGGAAAGACGCCTTACATTTGCCGGGCCCTGAACCCGCCCCCTCTGCAAAGGCGCAGCGTCGTGTCGACTCCCACCTCATCCGGCGGCCTGGCCCGCCGGATCGGCCTGCTCCAGGCCACCGCGTTGAACATGAGCCAGATGGTCGGCGTCGGGCCGTTCATCACCATCCCGCTCATGGTGGCCGCGTTCGGCGGCCCGCAGGCCATCGTCGGCTGGATAGCGGGCGCGCTGCTCGCCCTGTTCGACGGTCTGGTCTGGGCCGAGCTCGGCGCCGCCATGCCCGGCGCTGGCGGCACGTACGTCTACCTGCGGGAAGCCTTCCAGTACCGCAGCGGCAAGCTGATGCCGTTCCTCTTCGTCTGGACGGCGATCCTCTTCATCCCGCTGATCATGTCCACCGGCATCGTCGGTCTCGTCCAGTACCTCGGCTACCTGTGGCCGTCGATGGGCCAGACCTCCGGCGACCTGGTCGGACTCGCCCTGATCGCGCTGATCGTGCTGCTGCTCTGGCGGCGCATCGACTCCGTCGCCCGGCTCGCCACCATCATGTGGGGCGTCATGCTGCTCGCCGCGGCCCTCGTGGTGATCGCCGCGTATTCGCACTTCCACGCCGACTACGCCTTCACCTACCCGCACGGCGCCTTCAACCTCCTGGGCGGCAAGTTCTGGACCGGGTTCGGCGCCGGCCTCGCGGTGGGCGTCTACGACTACCTCGGCTACAACACCGCCGCCTACCTCGGCAGCGAACTAAAGAACCCGGGACGCACCCTGCCGCGCTCCACCGTCACCGCCGTCTTCGGCGTGATGGCGATCTACCTGGTGCTGCAGGTCGGCGTGCTCGGCGCGGTCGACTGGCACCAGATGCTCGACCCCAACTCGGCCGTCTACCAGTCGATGGCGTCGGTCATCCTGGAGCACGCCTGGGGCCGCGGCCCGGCCGAGGTCGTCACCACCCTGATCCTCATCACCGCCTTCGCCTCGGTCCTGGCCGGCCTGCTGGCCGGCTCGCGGGTGCCCTTCGACGCAGCGCGGGATGGCGTCTTCTTCCGCTCCTTCGCCCGACTGCACCCCAAGCACGGCTTCCCCACCATCGGCCTGATCACCATGGGCGTCATCACCGCCGTGGGCTTCATGATCGGCCGCCACACCGACATGGGAACCCTGATCCAGCTACTCACCGCCGTGATGGTGCTGGTGCAGACGCTGTCCCAGATCGTCGCGCTCACCGTGCTGCGCAAGCGCCAGCCCCAACTGCGCCGCCCATACCGGATGTGGCTCTACCCGCTGCCCAGCGTGCTGGCCTTCGCCGGCTGGATCTACATCTACGTGTGCGCCGACCACAACGCCCCCGGCCGTCACCCCATCGAATGGTCCCTGGCCTGGGTTGCCCTCGGTGGACTCGCCTTCACTGTCTGGGCCCGCAAGGAGCGCATCTGGCCCTTCGGCGACAAGGAGATCCGCGAGCAGTACGCAGCGGCCGCTCTCGACGCCGACAAGGAGCGGCTCCCCGCATGACCACCGGCACCACCCCCGCCGCCCCCGCCGCCCCCCAGGCCGGGGGCGGCCCGGCCCCGTACCACGTCCTTGCAATCGACCTCGGCGGCACCAAGACTGCGCTCGCCGCAGCCGCCCCGGACGGCAGCGTGCTGCACCGCGCCGCCATTCCCACCCTCGCCGACCAGGGCGCCAACCAGGTCATGCGGCGGGTCGCCGAAACCGGACGCGAACTGGTCGCCCGCACCGAGGCCGACGGCCACGGCCCGCTGCGTGCCGTCGCCGCCGCCTCCCCGGGCATCGTGCTGGACGACCGCATCCTGCTGGCGCCCAACAACCCGGGCTGGGAGGAGCTCGCCCTGGCCGCCACGCTGGGCGCCGCCTTCGGTATCGACACCGTCGCGGTGGAGACCGACGTCAAGGCCGCGGCCCTGGCCGAAGCCCGCTGGGGCGCCCTGGCCACATCCGCTTGCGGCATCTTCCTCAACCTGGGCACCGGCCTGTCCGCCGCCACCGTCGTCGGCGGACGAGTGCTGCGCGGCGCACACCAGGCCGCCGGCGAGATCGGCTCTCAGCTGCTGAGCACCGCCGACATCCAGGACGCCGGCGACGGCCGCGCGCCCCTGGAGGAGTACATCTCCGGTCGGGCACTCGCCGACCGGGGCTCCGCGCTCCTCGGCCGCGCCGTGACCACCGCCGAGGTCTTCGCCCTCGCCGAGCACGTCCCAGCCGTAGCCGAACTGGTCGACGACGCCCTGGACACCCTCGGCGTGCATCTCGCCAACCTGGCGATCGCCCTCGACCCGGACACCATCGCGGCCGGCGGCGGACTGACCCGCGCGGCCGACCGCATCCTGCCGAGACTGCGCCGCATTCTCGACCGCGCCGTGCCCTTCCCGCCGGCGCTGGTGCCCGCGCACTTCACCGAGACGGCGCCGCTCACCGGCGCCGTCATCCTCGCCCTGGACGCCGCAGCCGCCCCGCACCCCGCATCCGACTGGAGCCCCGCCGCATGACCACCCCCGCCGGATCCGAGCAGCACCGCCCCGGCCGCGTGATGTCCGCCGAGATGGCCGAACAGCCCGCGGTGCTGCGCCGCCTGCTGGAGCAGGGCGCGCCGGAGATCCATCGGGTCGCCGAGCTGATCGCGGCCCGCGCCCCGCGCTTCGTCCTGCTCACCGCCCGCGGCACCTCCGACAACGCGGCCCTGTACGCCAAGTACCTGGTCGAGGTGATGCTGGGCAAGCCGGCCGGACTGACCTCCATGTCCACCACCACGGCGTACGGTGCGCGACCGGACCTCACCGACACCCTGGTCATCACCGTCAGCCAGTCCGGCGGCTCGCCCGACCTGGTGGCCTCCACGCGAGCGGCACGGGAGGCTGGCGCGATCACCCTGGCGGTGACCAACAACCCCGGCTCGCCGCTGGCCGAGGCCGCCGAGTTCCACATCGACGTCATGGCCGGACCGGAGCGGGCGCTGCCCGCCACCAAGACGTACACCGCCGAGCTGCTGGCCTTGTACCTCTTGGTCGAACGGCTGCGGGGCGGTGACTGTGTTGGGGCCAAGGCGCTGCCCGAGCTCGCCGAGCAGATCCTCGGGCGGTGGGACGAGGTCGCCCAGCTGGCCGCCCGCTACCGGTTCGCCGAGCGGCTCATCCTCACTTCGCGCGGGTACGGGTACCCGACTGCCAAGGAGGCCGCTCTCAAGCTCATGGAGACCAGCTACATTCCCGCGCTGGCCTTCTCCGGCGCGGACCTGCTGCACGGCCCGCTGGCCATGGTCGACAACGTCTCGCCGATCATCGCGGTGGTCTCCGAGGGCAGGGGCGGCGAAGCGCTGCAGCCGGTTCTCGACCGGCTGCGCCAGCGCGGCGCCGACCTGGTCGTCATCGGTGACCGGGACCAGGTCGAGGCGGCCTCCGCGGGGTTCGTCCTGCCGACATCCGGCGTGCCGGAGGAGCTTCAGCCGATCCTGCAGATCCTGCCGCTGCAGATGCTCGCGTACGAGGTCACCATGGCCCGGGGCCAGAACCCCGACGCGCCGCGGGCCCTGGCCAAAGTCACCGAGACGCGCTGAGCTTCACCTTTAACCTCGCTGGTCACTCTCCTCGCGCATTCCGCCACGCCGGAAACTTCATTTCGTCGTTACCTCGTCGCAGCGCAAGGTGGCTTCCTCGAGCGTGACCGTCGACCGCTTCGAGCACCAGGCCTTGGTGCCGATGCAGGTGACCCCAACGGGCCCGATGACCAGGTCTTCCTCAGGGCTGGTGCCGGGCGCGTCATGGGCTGCATGCCCTGGCGGTGGATCCCTTGCAGACGCGGTTGTGCAGGTCGATTGGGACAACCTCGACCACGCCTACGGGCGGGCGGTGGACGCGCCCGGGCAGCTTCTGGCTCTGATCGAGGATGATTCCCAGGCACAGAGCCGCGCCGTCGGTTATCTGGATGCCGCGATGCTGCACCAGGGCAGTGTCTTCTCCGCGACCGCGCCGTTCATCAGACTCGTAGCCGCCGTCTTGGCCGATCCGGCGACTGCCGTGGTGGTCGATGACGTCCTTCCGTGGGATCCCGATCCCCGACCACTTCGGGTGGCCCTGCTGGACTACCTGACCGAGTTCGCCCGGGCCTGCCAGTTGGAGACAAGCGACGAGGCACTGCCCCGCGATGCCTATCCGGTAGGCCGGGACGAGAAAGATCTTCAACGGATCCACGATGCCGCCCGCGCTTGCGACTGGCGCTTGGACGCCAACCCAGCGACGCGTACGCCGCCGCCCGCCTCGCTGTGGAGGCCATGGACGACACCGAGTACTGCCGGGCGATGGAAGCCCGTGATCTGCTGGCCTGCAGGGAAGTCATCGCCGACGTCTTCGACGCGGCGTTTGCTTTGATCACTGACTGCGAGTCCGCCGTCCGTACGGCCATCGTCGACCGGCTGACGTTCAACGGCACCATCATCGAGACCGACACCGACTCCTACCGCCTGGCTAGTGCTCTGACCACATACGTTCACCGGCTTGGGCGACCGTGAGGTGGTGGGGGCCAGGCTTGTGGCTGGGGCGTCCGCTTATGCTCAGCTCGTGCAGCCGCCCTCCAACTACAGCGATCCGTTGATCTTGGCGTTCCCTGCCGAGCTTGCAGGGGATGCCGAGGCAGTTCTGGCGGTCATGCCTGCTTCCCGCCCCCGGCCGCTTGAGCCGATCTCGGTCTATGTAGAGGGCCAGCAGGTGTCCATTCCTGAGCGTCTGTACAACGACGAGCCGCCGACAGAAGCGGTAGCGTCGCTCTCGTCGCGTCAACGTCAACTTCTGCACTGCTTGTACTCACGGCACTGCGACGGGATGGTTAGGCAGCGTCACCTGACGGAGGTCGTTGACTCCGCGGACCCGTGGGTCGTTCCGTTCGTCGTGCAGTTGGTCGGCGAGTACGTTTTGGAGATCCTGGTCGTCATCCGCGATGAGCTTCGTGATCTCGCCACACCGGGCACTCGAAGCCGCCTCGCTTACGGGCAGTTCATCGTAGAAAACCCGGCCTTCTTCGCACGCACTCAGCGGCGGGTCGTGAGCTACTGGAGCTGCTACTACCGTTCCGCCTACCCGACTTTCCGCAGCTACCCCGGATGCAGTCTTCTTGATCTTCTAAGGTCCGCGGCATCGGACAGAGCAGGGCACCCCTGGCCCAACCTCGCTCCTGCCGGAACCAGGCTGGACGGCTACTGCTAGAGCTGGCCGGGGAAGGTTCGCCAGGTCGGTCAGGCTGCGTCAGCGAGAGGTCGTCCGCCCCATCGGATGCCCTTCTCGCTGCGGATCCGGGCGCGCTCACGACGTTGAGCTGCGAGGACGCCAGAGTGTCGGGCATTCTTGTTGCGCCAGCGGAGGTAGGCGTGCAGCGCCCGAGTCTGGACGCTGTGGTTGCGGTGGTTGGAGTTGGCGACGGTGAACTGCCGCAAGGGCCCGAAGTGGGCCTCGATCGGGTTCGCCCAGGATGCGTAGGTCGGCGTGAAGCACAGCTCGACCCTGTGCTTCTTCGCCCAGCGACGAATCTTCTCGCCCTTGTGGGCGGACAGGTTGTCCAGGATCACGTAGATCGGGGCGCCGTCAGGGCGGGCGGCCCGGATCGATTTCAGCGCAGCCAACGAATTCGCAGCGCCCTTCTTGCAGCGGTTGACGCCCCAGAGGGTGTCGTCGCCGACCGAGTAGCACCCGTGGAAGTACCGGACACCGTGGGTGCGGTGGTACGTGGCAGGGTGCCGCTCAGGGTAGCCCGCAGGAGCCCAGCCCGCCCCTCCGGTGGGACGGATACCGAGCGGACCGAACTCGTCGAAGGCAAAGACCCGGTCCGGGAAGCGGTCCAGGACCTCCTCGATCCGGTCCAACTTCACGTCGCGGTCCGGATCTGGGGATTCCTTCCAGGTCTTTGTGCGCTGGAAGGTGACGCTGCGGCGGGCGAGCAATCGACGTAACGTCTCGCGGCCGATGCGGATGACCCGGCCATGCACTTTGCGCAAGTAGGCGAGCAGCTTGCGGATGGACCATCGGGTGAAGGGCTGCCCGAGCTTGGTCGGGCGGGTAGTGGCCGTCGCGACGACGAAGTCCTCGTCGTCAGGACTGAGCAGGCGGGGACGGCCTCCCGCCCACTGTGCGACAGGCAGGCCAGGCCGATCTCGTTGAACCGGTGGATCACGTCGCGGACGGTGTCCTCGTCGGCCTGCACCAGCTGGGCGATCACCGGGACACGGTTCCCGCCGGCCGAGGCCAACAGCATCATCGCGCGCCGGTAGCGCACCGAACTGGTGCTGCCCCGGCGCACAATCTGCTGCAGCTTCTGCCCTTCCTGGTCGGTCAGTCTGCGCACACGGACAGGCTCGGCCACCGCACCCCCAGCGGTTGGAACGGAAGTCACCGCACATCCAACCGCCCCGACGACCAACCCGGCGAACCTATGCGGTCAGAGCACTAGCACGCGGGCACGAACTGAGGAGCCAGCCAAGGCCGGCTAACCTCTACCGCTACCTGCCTCGACGGCCAGCCGCCCTGACGGGCGGCTGGCACTGCGCGGAGCCGTCCGCAAGGTCAAACGTCGGGTGTGTCAGAGCCGTCTCGTGGTGAACAGGGTGGTCCCGTGCACCGCGTCCACTTCCTTCCGATCAGTCTCGGTGAACCCGACCTTGGCCAGCACTCGGCGAGAAGCGGTGTTCCAGTCCCAGACCGTGGCCCACAGACGTTCGTACCCAGACGATCGCGCCCATTCCAGAACCGCCAACGAGGCCTCGGTCGCGTATCCCTGACACCAAACCCGGCGTAGCAGCTCGAATGCCAGTTCCGGTTCTCCTACCGATCCTCGCCCGCTGTCGACCAGCCCGCAGTAGCCGATGACGTCACGAGAGGCCTTCCGTTCGACCGCCAGCAACCCGGTCGACCACACCTTGTTGGTGCGGATCGAATCCTCGAGCTCCGCGAGCGTGGGGTGTCCGTCCGTGTCGATTCGGCGGTGCGGCGGCACTCGTGGATCACGTTCGGTCCACAGCTCACGCTGGACGACAGCCTCGGCTACCCGCCAAGGTCTGAGCAGCAGGCGACTCGTCTCGAGTACAACCTCGCTGCCCGGCGCGCCAACTGTCATGACAGCAACCATCTCACGGGCGAACGCGCTGTCGTGCCACGGGGCGCGGTCGGTCCTGCCGATCGTGGACGCTCGATATGCGGGACAACCGAGATCCATCCCTGAGCGTCGTCTTGGACCTGTGCACGTTCGGCTGTACCCGGTGGGACACGTTGACCTGTACGCCGACATCCCGCTTCGCGGACACGGCAGTGCCGTCATTTCTCCTCGACATCTCCGAGCTCGTTGATCACTAACTGCCTCCGGAAACCCTCGACAAACGCTGCCCCTAGACATCAACGAAGCCACACAGGTACTGCATTGAGGGCCGTACCCCCTCGCAGGAGCGCCCCCGCATCGGCGGGGAAGACGAGACCGAGCCCTACTGCCGTCCAGCCCGACG
>NZ_JBSFJX010000272.1:0-9379 GCF_053598275.1 Streptomyces sp. NPDC001156
AACGCGGGAGACCAGTGCATCCACCACCGTTCGGGATGCGCCAGTTGACCAGGATTGGGTACAAGACTCACTCCTGCTCACTGACTAGGAACGGTCTGCGGTGCGGTCGTCGGCGACGTGGCTGAAGTGTTGGGCGGAGTTCGGGTGGTCGCGCAGGACGGCGGCGACGACGGATGCGGCCTCGCTCGTCAGGGTTCGCAGCCAGGGAGTGATCTTGTCCTGGGCGCTCCACTGGTCCCAGGTGGCGTCCCAGGTGCACATGGTGTGCGCGGCATCCTCCAGCAGGTCCCAGTCGCGGTGGCCGGCGGCGTAGGCGCAGATGCCGTGCAGCCAGATCACGACCGTCGCGGCGTCGCCGAACTGCACCATGTGGGTGTCGTCTCCGTGGACGTGCTCTGCCAGGGCGTGCAGGAGATTGTGAGCTTGGGCGGGTTCTCGTGCGAGGGCCGGTCCGGCCTGCTGGGTGTCGAGGTGGGTGAGTACGCCGACGTGGAGTTCGTAGTCCTCGGGGTGGTCGCCGACCAGGGTCAGCAGAGTGTCGACGGCGGCCGAGTCGCCGTTGCCGGCGGCTTCGAGCAGTGTCTCGGCGGCCGGGAGGGGGTCTTCGGGGATGACCGCGTGCTCGCGGTCGATCAGGGCGAGCAGGTCGCTGACGGTCTGGGGGCGGCGTTGCGAATCCTGGTGGGTGGCGGCGCGGACGATGGTGCGCCACGGGCCGGGAGGGGCAGCAGCGGCAGGTTGGTCTCCGGCAGCTTGCCGGTGAGGGCCCAGGCGATGACTCTGCCGACGCTGTAGATGTCGCTGGACGCCGTGGCCTCATGGGGTGTTCCGGACAGTTCTGGGGCGGCGAAGCCCTCGGTGCCGATGAAGTGGCCGGTGCGGCCCACCTTGGTGGTCTGGCCTCGTGGCCGGCGGACGATGCCCCAGTCGGCGAGGGTCCAGCGGCCGTCGAAGTAAAGGATGTTCGACGGTTTGATGTCGCGGTGCAGCCAGCCGTGCTCGTGCGCGGCGGCCAGCACCGATGCCAGGGCGTCGACCAGGGCGCGCAGCTCGGCCGGTTTCCGCAGCAGCTCGTGGCGTTGTACGGCGGTCGCGTCCGCCCAGGGCATCACGAACCAGGTGTGGTCGGCGCCGAAGTCGAGAATCGGCATGGCGTGGGGATGACCGTTCAGCAGCTGGCCGATCTTGATCTCCCGCCGCATACGGGCCACTTGCCGTTCGGCCGGGTACTTGCTGTGCAGCTTGTTCAACGCGACGGTCGTGCCGAGGGTCTTGTGGGTCGCCTCGAACACGTCCGCCTGGCCCCCGTCCGGGACCGGTTCACGCGTGCAGGCGTAGTCCTTGCGCTCGCCGCGAGCGGCGCGGCGGACCGCGGCGTAGGCACCC
Organism: Streptomyces sp. NPDC001156; assembly: GCF_053598275.1. Lineage (NCBI taxonomy): Bacteria > Bacillati > Actinomycetota > Actinomycetes > Kitasatosporales > Streptomycetaceae > Streptomyces > Streptomyces sp. NPDC001156. The sequence continues at coordinate 1,387 of NZ_JBSFJX010000272.1, forward strand.
CGGCCGGGCGGTGCTGCCGCCGCGGCGCCCGGGGGAGCGGGGGTGTGCGGTGCGGCGGCGTGCCGGTATCCGGCGGGCCTCGTACACCGGGTAGCCGCTGACGGTGCGGGCCTTGGTGAGCTCGTAGCCATCGGGGGCCAGCAGGTCGTTGACCAGTGCCAGCAACCGCTCGACCTCGCCGGGGTCCGTGCGCACGACCGGGTGGATCATCTCCGCCAGGAAGCGTAGCAGGACCTCGTCGGCGCCGGCTGCGAGCTCGAAGCGGTCGTCGCCGAAGACCCAGTCGTCCTCCCAGTCCTCGGGGTTGTTGTAGCGGTGCTGGACGATGTCGCCCTCGACCGTGGTGAACCGCGGGTCATGACTCTTCAGACGGTCCAGGTCGTACAGCCTGCGCAGGAAGGTGACCTCGTCCAGGCGGCCCGACCAGCTCGCCCCCGTACTGCGCAGCGTGTCGAACAGATGCCGCCGGGTGACGTCGGTGATGGCCGCCAGCGGCCCTGCGGATATGTCGCTGCCCCGGAAGCGGCCGACGACGGTGTCGGCGGAAACGGACCGGAGCAGGGACGTGCCCATCACGCTCTCGGTGCGGGCACGGGCGAAGAGGTCCAGATCGAAGGAGACATCGTTGAGAGCCCGCAGCACGGTGTGCTGCAGAGCGGGACCCAGCTCGCGCAGCCGTTCGTAGTAGGTGTCCCGCAGCCCGAGCGAGAAGAAGGCCCCGTCCAGGATCTCGAAATCGTCCGGCAGCGGCGTCCTGGCTGGCGCTGTCATGCCGAACCGGCCGATCTTGACCCCGCCGATCTCCCTGAGCTCGCCGCCTGGATCGACACAGAGCAGCCCGAAGGTCGTCTTGAAGCTGTAGTCATCCCAGTCGTCCCGAACCAGGAAGGCCTGCCCCGGTACGGGGGAGACGGGCCGCCCGCGGACGGGCAGGACAGTGAACTGCACAGTTCCTCCGGAAGACACCTCGGCCTGCGGCCGGGCACATCAGAACAGAAGACCCAACCGCCCTTGTGCGAGCGGTGCCGCTTCCGGCGAAGCAGTGCCGGGCCCTTCGCGGGGTCAGGCGGCGGCGGGCGAGGCCCGGGGGCAGCTGCCGCCGGGGCGGCGGACGGCTATTGGTCGGGGTGGACGGCTCGAACGCCGGTACCCGCGTACGCCTTGGGGGTCAGGGTGAGCAGGTACCGCCCGGTGGGGTGGGTGGCGGAGGGGCGGGCGGCGTGGATGGCGTGTACGGCGGCCCAGGAGTGCCCGAACCGCAGCAGTTCGGTGGCGGTGACCGCGGCGTCGGTGTCGAACGCCTCGATCCGGATGAACCGCAGCCCGTTGATGTAGCCGAGCAGTCCGGGCCGCTCGGCGTCGCCGGCCGTCAGGGACAGCACCGGCGCATACAGGTCACCGAGTCCGCCGGAGGCCTGGACGTAGAACGCGGCGACCGCCTCGTTGAATGGATCCTTCGGGTCGTACAACGCACCCGCGGCCGTGTGGTCTAGGACGACCGCGATCGCCGCCACTACGCGGCCGCCTGCGGGCTGTGCGCGGCGCCGCCCAGACGCTCGAGCAGGGCCTTGGCCTTCGCCTCGGCCTCCGGGCTCGGCGCGCTGCCGAGGGCGGAGGCGAGCTCGGCGCGGGCCAGCTCGGCCCGCTCGGCGTACTCGGCCTGCGTCGGCGTGCCCTGCGCGAGGTCCTCGACCAGGCTGCGAATGGTGGTGCCGTGCTCGGCCGCCAGCTGGGCGAGCCGGTCCCGCGCGGCCGTGCTCACCTTGATGCTCGTCTCGTCTGCTGCCATATCCCGACTCTACCGTGTTCCTCTACCACAGGTAGAGGAAACGTGCCTGGACGGCAACATGCTTCGGTAGCCCTTGCCTACGCGCGGAAGACCGCCCTCCTAGTGTCCTGCGCCGGGAATTCGATCAAGATATGTCGCGAGGCGTTGGAGGATCTCGTCGGCGTCCTTGGTCCAGATGAACGGCTTCGGGTCGTCGTTCCACTGGGCGATCCAGGCGCGGATGTCGCGCTCCAGGGCCTGGAGGTTCCTGTGTACTCCGCGGCGTATTCGCTTGTCCGTCAGCAGGCCGAACCACCGCTCGACCTGGTTGAGCCAGGACGAGTAGGTGGGCGTGAAGTGCATGTGGAAGCGGGGATGTGCCTCGAGCCATTTGCGGACCACCGGCGCCTTGTGGGTGCCGTAGAAGCCCCTATGTTTCGTCAAGCGCGGAAGGGAGCTGGCCGATAGCCAGAGGCCGGATGTGGCGGTAGAGCTCGCGGGCGACGTACCGCTTGAGGCACCGGATGATCTCGCGTTTGGACATGCCCTCGGCGGTGCGTCGCTGCAGGTAGTTCTGCGTGCGTTCGTCCCAGCGTATGCGGGTCATCACGATGCGGTAGAGGGCGGCGTTTGCTTGGCGGTTGCCTCCGCGGTTCAGGCGCCGTCGTTGGGTCTTGCCGGAGGATTGCTCGACCGGGCTGACGCCGCACAGGGCGGCGAAGGATGCCTCATCGGTGATGCGGTCAGGGTTGTCACCTGCGGCGATGAGGAGGACAGCAGCGCTGTCGGGGCCAACACCGATCAGGTCCAGCATCTGCGGCCGGCGGGAGCGGACGGCCCTGGTGTGCGCCGGGTGAGCTCTTTGACCTCGTCGGACAGGTGCTGGACTCTGCGGGCGAGCAAGCGCATCGTGAAGACGGCCTCGCCCCGATCATCGACGTCAAGGGCCGCGCAGGTGGCGACCAGGGCAGGATTGCTCAGGCCTGTCAGCAGTTCGCGCAGGTCCGGGTCGATAGCCAGCAGGACGGCCTTGAGCTGGTTCAGTGCCTGGGTGCGGGCCTTGACGGCTGACTCCTTGGCGAGCCGCAGGACCCGCATGTCCGCTGCGGGGCCGTCCGCGGTCTTCGGCACGGTGGTGGCGCGTCCGGACAGTACTGCGCGGGCGGCGGCGTCCGCGTCGACGGCGTCTGCCTTTCCGCGCTTGCGCCGGGTGGCACGGTCGGGCTGGTTGATTTCGACGACCTCGATGCCTTCCCTGCGCAGGTACCGGGTCAGCGCGGTTCCGTAGGATCCGGTGCATTCGACGCCGGCCCGGTGCAGAATGCCGAACGACCGTGCCCAGATGAGTAGTTGACGATATCCGGCGACGGTGGTCGGGAACTCTTGGTGGGCGAGCGAGGCGCCCAGGGTGGTGATGACGGCGGCGACGTGGACGTCCTTGTGGGTGTCTACGCCCAGGATCACTTCCTCGGCCGGGGCCTGCACTGGCTGCGCGGGCAGCGTCGGCTGGGGCATGCTGGTGACGGTCACGAGGCTCCCTTGGACTGGGTCTGGTGGCTGACACCGGTCCGGTGGGCGGTCAGAACTGTGACGGTGCTTTGTGCGGCAAAGCCCCTATCGGGACACGTTCACCGGGCCGGCGCCAGTACGCACCGCAGGGAGCCGGAGCCGACAGTTCTACTCCAAGGCAACTGCGGCCAGTTGTCGCACGGGTCAAGCTCCGGCCCCCTGCGGCACCCCATGATCCTCACAGGAGGCCCCAGTGATCCGTACCCAACCCCAGCCCGGCGACATCGGATTGACCGGCATCACCGGCCCCGTCGGCCGGCTCATCCAGATCGGACAGTGGCTCAACGGCGACGGCTTCGGCCCGTACGAGCACGCCTTCATCGTGCTGCCCGACGACCAGCTCATCGAGGCCGAGCCCGGCGGCGCCCGGGTCGTCCCGCTGTCCGAGTACGACGACCGCGAGGTGCTGTACGTGTCGCCGGCCGGGCTGACGCCGGCGCAGCGCGAGGCCATCGTCTCCTGCGCCCTCAAGTACCGCGAAGTCCCATACAGCTTCCTCGACTACGCGGCGCTCGCCGCGCACCGCTTCCACCTCCCGGTGCCCGGACTGCGCACCTATGTGGAGTCGACCGGGCACATGATCTGCTCCCAGCTGTGCGACCAGGCGTACAAGGACGCCGGTATCCAGCTCTTTGACGATGGGCGGTGGGAGGGCTACGTGACCCCCATGGATCTCTACAACCAGCTCGCCGGCCCGACCCGATGAACTGCGAGTACGGCATCCCGCGTCTCAGACATGCCGGGACGTGAAACGAGTACGGCGGGAGCGTCACCGGCAGGTTGTCTCTGCCCGGTTCAGCGGCCACGCTACCGGCGAAGATCAAACGGAACGGGACACTTCCAGCAGGGCTCTGTGTCCAGGTTCAGGCGATCCCATGGAGGCCGGACCCTCCCCTTGACCACACACCTGCTCGGGTTAGCATCGCCCGGGTGGGTGCGATGATTCGGGGCGCCAGCCTGCGCGGGTTCGCGCGTCTCGTCGAGGAACTCGACGGCGACCCCGGGGAGTTCATGGGGCGGTTCGCGATCCCTTGGCACGCGCTCTCCTCCGAGGAGGGGCTCATCCCGATCACCAGCCACGACGTGATGCTCGACGCGGTCGCCCGTGAGCTTCGATGCCCTGATTTCGGCCTCCGCCTGGCCTCCCGTCAGGATCTCAGCATCCTCGGCCGGCTGGCTCTGGCCATCCAGGCATCGTCGACGGTGGCGGAGGCACTGGAGTGTGCCTCGCGGTTCATGTTCGTGCACAGCTCGGCGCTGAGCGTCGGTGTGGAACCGGATCCGCGGGGGTGTCGAGAGGTGGTCGCGCTGACCTATCGGAAGGATCTGCGCGAGTCGCCGTACTCCCCGCAGGCCATGGAGCTCGGGCTCGGCCTCTTTCACCAGGTGGCGGTGGCTCTGGTCGGCAGCCTGGCCGGCCTTCGAGGGGTGGAGCTGCCGCACCGGCCTCTGTCGCCGGTGTCGCGGTACACCGAGTTCTTCGGCGTGGATGTGAAGTTCGGGTGCCCGACCGCCGCGCTGCGCGTGGAGCGTCGGCTGCTCGACGAGGAGTTCCGCAGCGCTGACGCGGTGATCCGTCGGCTCGCCGTCGACCACCTGGCCAGTCACCACACCGATCCGGAGCGCTTGGTCTCCACGCACGTTCGGCGGGCCCTGGCCGGGAGCATCGGCACCACCCCTGCGGCGATCGGTCACGTCGCGCGGCTTCTTGCGATGCATCCCCGCACGCTGCAACGGCGGCTCGCCGCGGAGTCGACCAGCTTCGAGGAGATCCTCGAGGACGTACGGCAGGGTCTCGCGCTGCGCTACATCACCACCACCGACCTGCCTCTTGGACAGGTGGCCGCGATGGCGGGCTTCGCCGACCAGTCCGGCCTCAGCCACGCCGTACGACGGTGGTGGGGCGCCAGTCCGAGCGAGGTGCGCCGTCGGGCGCGTGGCACCTCCTGAGATTGTCGCGCTGGAACAAATCCCACCGTGCTTCAGCGGGCATTGTGCTGACCCGGTGACGAGAGCGAGGAGTGGGCCCATGACGGCAGCCGGAACCGGCCATCTGACCGGGATCGGTGCGCGAATGATCCCCGAGTTCGACGGCGTCCATGACGTGTGGCCGCGCGGCGAACGGCTGCGGGCGGTCCGCGAGGCCGCCGCGGCGTACAAGGAGCGCTTCAAAGCCCAGGGCCAAGTGCGCGCGGTGAAGTCGGTTGACATCGCCGCGGCGCCATACCCGGTGAAGTACGCCTTCCACGACGCCGTCTCGGTGCCCACGCTCCCGCTGATCTCGATGATCAACCGCATGATCGTCGTGCAGTACGACGACTTCGACGGCCGCGCACGCACGCTGGTCTTCGAGCCGACGGTACCGGAGGGCTCCGCACAGGCGCCGTTCTACCGCAACCTGCAGAAGGTGACGGACAAGGTTCCCGGTGGCAAGCTGCTCGAGCGGATGGTACTGAGGTATTACGCCGAGCCCGGCGACGTGCTGCGCCGACTGGGGCTGACCCCCAACGACATCGACTTCTGCACCTTCGACCACCTGCACGTGCAGGACCCGCGGATGATCCTGGGCTCCACCGAGGTCATCGAGGGCGAGGCGGCTGAACGCAAACCGCTGTTCGGCGGGGCAAGGATGCTGGTGCACCACCGCGAGCTGGCGACCCTCGAGTCCCTGCACCCGATGCAGTGGGCGTGGTACGTCGACGGCGGGCTCGACGGCGTCGCCCCGGAGAAGTTCGTCACCTTCGACGGGGACGTCGAGCTCGGTCCCGGCATCGCGCTGCTGTGGACGCCCGGGCACACCGATGGCAACCACTCGCTGGTGCTCAACACCCCCGACGGGGTGTGGGTGTCCTCGGAGAACGGGATTTCGCTGGACAACTGGCAGCCGGAGCTGTCCAAGATTCCCGGCGTACGCCGCTACCACGAGGTCTTCGGCCGCGAGATATGCCCCAACGCCAACACGCTGGAGGACTCGCTGGACCAGTACGACTCGATGGTCAAGGAGAAGACGCTCGCCGACCGGTGCAAGGCGGACCCGCGCTGGCTGCAGATCCTGCCGTCCACCGAGCTGGCCCCGTGGAAGCGGTTCTGGCCGGTGATGCCCACCTACGTCCACGGCGGGATCACCTACGGCGAGATCAAGGGCGGTCGGCGATGAACCGCTCCCGCGCCGGCGCGGTGGTCACCGGGGCGGGCCGCGGCCTCGGCAGGCTGATCGCCGCGGCTCTGGTCCAGCGCCGCCACCAAGTACTGGTCACCGACGTCGACGAGGAAGCGGCATGCGCCGCGGCGGCCGAGCTCGGGCCTGACGTATTGTGGGCCGCCGTCGACGTGCGCGACGAGGTCCAGGTCGCCGCGGCGCGGGACCGCATCGTGGCAGAAGCCGGCCGCCTCGACGTGTGGGTCAACAACGCCGGCGTGCTCGTGACCGGGCCCGCTTGGGAGCAGCCGCCCGACGTACGACGCCTGATGCTGGAGGTCAACGCGCTCGGCACCGTCAACGGCACCGTCGCCGCAATCGAGGCCATGCGGGGCACGGGCGGGCACATCGTCAACGTCGTATCCCTGGCGGGACTCACCGCGGTCCCGGGCGAGGCGGTGTACGCCGCGTCCAAGCACGCCGCGATCGGCTTCAGCCTGAGCACACTCGCCGACCTGCGCCTGGCCGGGATCAAAGAGATCGACATCTCCTGCGTCTGCCCCGACGGCATCTGGACCCCGATGCTCCACGACAAACTCGACGACCCCGCCGCGGCACTGTCCTTCTCCGGCAAACTGCTCATGCCCGAGGAGGCCGTCGACGCAGTGCGCAAGGTGCTGGACCGACCACGCCCGGTTACCGTGGTGCCGGGCTGGCGCGGACTGCAGGCGCGCCTGGCAGACGCGCTCCCCTCGTTCGGGCTGCATGCCGTCCCCCTGGCGGTCGCGCAGGGCAGGCGGGTGCAGCGGAGGATGCTGGCGAAGAGACCGTCGGTGTAGAAAGCTCACCTCACCTCACCTCACCTCACCTCTCCTCTTCCTCGCTGGTATCGGCGGTGGCCGGGTCGCGGCCTCAGGCCGCCGTCGGCCGGGTTGGAAGCACGGAAGCTGCAGCGACCCAGCACGTTGAGGTTCGCGTGCCGACGCGTCGACCACGAGCTGGCGCTTGAGCACTGTTCGTCCATCGCGTACCTCGAGCGGGTCGTCGGCATCTGCGCCTGGTATTGGCCGAACCCTGTACGCCGCGGCCCTCGCGCACGATGCGGTGCACGCCTACCTTCGCCACGCCCGGCGCTGGCCTCGCTTGAACTGGTTCTCGTCTGTGCTCTGTTGCGCATGCTCGGGCGATGCAGTGTCTGACCTGCGGGGTGCTGATGACGTCGGCGGCGTGCGCCGTGCGGGTGTCCCGCCTCGCGCTGCGGGGTCAGGCGCGGTCGCTCAGGGGGTGAGGGGCGGCGGGTGGCGAGTGCTTTGAGGCGGGAGCGATCCGTTTGCCAGCCCCTGAACACCTGGTCGTCCCCCACTGCTCACGGCGTGATCGACATGGTTCACCGGGTTCCTTCGAGGATGCCCCGGCCTTCAGGACTCCGTTGGGAAATCCGTGAACCGGGTGTGTGGGTGGGCTTCTATGCGGCCAGTTCAAGTCGGGCCAGATGCGAGGTTCTGGTCTCGCCGAGT
>NZ_JBSFJX010000273.1:0-9256 GCF_053598275.1 Streptomyces sp. NPDC001156
ACAGCCTGCGGGGCTGAAGCCAGAGGCTCGAAACGGCTGGGCCGCCACCGCCGGACCGTCGAGCGCACGATGGCCGGGCTTGGCGGATGTCGCCGCCTGCACCACCGCTACGAGCGCATGGTCAAGCACTTCCTGGCCTTTCTCGGCTTCGCCGCTGTCCTGTGCTGCTACAAGCGGCTCGTCAGGCTCACCACAAACGTGCCATCAGCGTGAATACGCCAACTACGCGGCTTGGGGGGAAGCATGTCCTGACGTTCTCGGTGTGGGCGCGCATGACCTGCTGGGCGCGTGCGTCATCGCGGGCAGCGATGGCCGCGATCAGCTCGCGGTGCTCCACTCAAGCCTGGCGGGCGATGGGTGTGTAGTACCGGCGGCCCTTGCGCTCGACATGGGCGGCCAGCCCCGCGAGATCTGCCGGTGACAGTAGCTCTCCGGCCGGCCGGCTCTGCCCTCCAGCCACCCCGGCACCGCCAGCGAGTCCCGGACTGCGGCCCACTCGACGTTGGTCATGTCCGACGGATACCTCAGACGCCTGTACGACCGATCCCCAGCGTTCCCGAACCGGTGCGCGAGACAATCACACGCCAGAGCAACCGACGGGGACTCGCCCGGCAGCGGCACGGAAGCCTGCGGCACAGGACCTCCTGACGCTCGAAGGGACTTCAGCAATTCCGAGCTGGACAGGAGGCCCTGCCCTCATGCACGTCCCGACCGAAGATCACCCCACCGAGTCGCCACACTCGAACCAATGCTCACCTCGATGGATAGAGCAACAGCTTCTTGACGCACGCTTCCATGGCCCGGTGGGCTGCTGTGTCCGCGAAGTACGGCTGGCGCTTCGGCCGCCCGCACGCGGTCGTTCATCAAGGGCTGTGTGACAGAGGGCCGGATGGAGATCGGGCAGCTGGTACTTAGGGCCCCGCCCGGCGGTCACCGAACTCCAGCCCCGCCTCAAGCAGTTGGATCTCTGCACCGACGAGGCCAACGGCAATTCCAACAGCCAGGTCGATGACGCGGTACGGAACTACCAGTGGGTTCGCGGCATCAAGAGCGACGAGCTCGGGGTGTACGGCAAGGCGATCCGGGCGCGACTGGAATCGGAGACGTCGGAGCCGTAGGGGGCCCGCACCAGCGCATCCGGCCAACGCTCGCGCGGCTGCGCGCCGTGCGCCCGAGCCCGTGCGCCCGCGCATTCGATGTCCGCGCGCCCAGCGTGCGCGCCGTCAACCGCCGCTCCCGGTTGCTCACAGTGCGGCGCAGTCACGGCGCACGCATCCGCAATGGATTCACGGAATTGCCGTGTAGATCGGCGACGAGCTCTGCATAATCGCTGGCGTCTATAGGGGGAAGGATTCGCATATGGATGGGCAAAGGTGTTCGAAGTGTGCCGCTGAACGGGCGGCGGGGGGCACTGACGCCTGTCAGTGCACTCAGCAGGTGGCCACCACGGCCCGCCGCGCCGGCCCGTCCGAAACGGCCGGGCCGGAGGACTTCCAATCGCTGGGCGTCCGCCCCTACATGTACGTCAAGCTGCCAAAACCGCCCGGCGCACAAGAGCTCCCCTCCAACCCGCCTCCGGGCCAGCGCCCCACCGCTGCGGGACAGCACGCAACGCCGTCGACCCCCGCCACTCCGCCTTCTGCGACCGTCCCCTCGGGCATGAGCGTGGTGGGCGGCCGTACGCTGGAGGTGCCCCACTCGCTCTCAGAGCCGTCGGCACCGCCGACGACCGGGCCGGACGAGGCCGACACCCGGCCGCTCCACACGCCGCACGAAGCGGTAGCGCCGAGTGATCCACACACACGGCGCACACCGAGGGCATCACACGGGCCGGACAGGCCGCTGTCGCCGTCGCGCCCCCTTTCCCGCAAAAGTTCCCCCGGGAGGCAGAGGCGCCGGCCGAAGGGCCGGCGCCGACAGGCCCTGATCCTGGCGGCGATCGTGGTCGCCGTCGCGGGCTTCACGAGCGGGCTGCTCAACCCGGACGAGCCAGGGCGCGACACCGCGCTGCAGGACGGACGCACCGGCGCGCCGGAAGAGTCCGGCCGCACCCCGGCCTCTTTGTCACCCTCCGCGTCGGCGTCCACCGAGGCGTCCGCTGCGAAGCGCGCGAGTTCCTCGGCGTCGACGTCGACGCTGGCGTCGGCCATGTCGGCCGCGCCGGCAGCGCCCTTGGCGTCGACGTCGAGGTCGGCGTCGGCCACGCCGGCAGCCCTGAACCGCGTGCCGGCGGCCCCTACCGCCGACTCGGTCGGTTCAGCACAGCCTCCCACGAGCCAGACCGTCACGGGACCGGTGCTGCGCCGCGGCGACAAGGGCCCCGAGGTCGCGGAACTGCAGCAGCGCCTGCGCCAGCTCTCGTTCTACGCCCACGACATCACCGGTAACTTCAACATCCAGGTCGAGAACGCCGTGCGCAGCTACCAGAGCGCCCGCGGCATCTCCGCAGAGCCGGGCGTGTACGACGCGGCGACGCGCCGCAGTCTGGAGTCGGAGACCTCGGAGCCCTCGGAGCCCTCGGAGACCTCGGAGCCCGACTGAGCGTTTGGTCCGCTGATTCGCGTTTGCTCCCCAGTCAGGTTCCGCGCCAGTTCAGGGTGGCTTCGCCGGTGAGGCGGCGGGCCATGAGGTCGATCATCGCGCATGGCTTCGGAGCGGTGTGGACGCATCTCGTAGTCGCGAGCGAGGCGGCGGCGGTGCATGAGCCAGCCGATGCTCCACTCGATGGCACCATGAACCCCTCGACGCCGGCCGAGCGTTGCACGGGGTGGACGTCGACGCCGAGGCGGACGCCGTGGTCGATGGCGGTGGTGCGGTGGCCGGCGGCTAGCCAGGCATGGGTCACGCGCGGGTGGCCGGCGGCGATGCGGGACAAGAGGCGTCGACCACCGCGGCGCCGGACACACTCGCGGCCGTGACCATGACGGTGGCAACAGGCCGAGTGTGTCGCAGCCCAGGTGGCGCTTCAGTTGCGTCCGATTCCGTCTCATTCATCACAGTAAGTGGCTGTCCAGAGTCGTCCAGGCGGTTCAGGCAATCAAGGCGTGCGTACGGGATCGAACGCGCGCGAACACGTCCAGATCATGCCCTGACCAGCACCGACGAACCTGCAAAGCGAGTTACGCGGGTTCGATTCCCGCCATGGCCTCCAGTGCCTTGAGCAGGCAAAACGACAGGGCGGCACCCCGAGAGGGGTGCCGCCCCGTTGCTCGTCCGTCTCGGTTCCCGTCTCTGTTGCGGGAGCGCTCATCATGACTGCGCTCCGACAACGGGGCAGAGAGGGCCTACCGAGGAGAGCCGACGGGTACCCGCCGGCCGCCCTGGGTCAGCTCCGCGCCGCGCGCTTGGCCGCGCGGGAGCTGCGGATGGCGCGGGTGAGGACGGGCGGCAGCAGGTCGACCGCGATGCGGCGGGTGAGGCTGCGGCCTGGGGCGGCGGGTGTGGAAGGCCGGGCGGCTGACCGCTCTGCGACGGGTTCGGGCTCCGCGGCGTGCCGGGAGAGCGGGACGGACGGCGCCCGCATGCCCTTGGACTTGAGCCGGATGATGCGGTGTCCGGCCGCCTCCTGGACGCTGAGGAGGCAGTCATCGCGACTGCGTGCCATCGCCAGCAGCTCCTTCTGCACCTGGCCGGGGTCGCCCCAGGTGCCGTACAGCTTCTGTGTGCTCAGACAGATGGGGCGCAGGCCCCTGTTGAGCACTGCCTCCCAGGCGGCCACGGAGACACCGGGCGTGTGCTCCGAACGGAAGTCGTCCAGGACGACGACTCCGCCGGGCAGCAGCAGGTCGTGCGCCGCGCCTATGTCGGCGTACACGTGCTTGTACAGGTGCGAGGCGTCGATGTGGACGAACCGGCAGGAGCGGGGCTCGACCTCGTCCGGCACCAGGGAGCTGGGGCCCTCCAGGACACGGGGCAGCTCGTCGTGGAAGGAGAGGTAGTTCTCCTCGAAGGCCCGTCGGTTGAGCGCGCTGTACGACTTCGTCGACTCCGCCCGGTTGGCGGCGTCCGGCGCAGCGCCCTCGAAGAGGTCGCACACCGTGTACCGCTCACCGTCCCGGAGGTGGCTGCCGAGGAAGATCGCGCTCTTCCCCATGTACACCCCGACTTCCAGCAGATCGCCCCGCATCCCTGCGGACTCCTGGCGCGCCAGGAGCCAGTCGAAGAGCATCTGGTCCAGTACGGGGAACCACCCGGGAACGTCTTCGAATCTGCGGGGTGGTTGGGGTGCGGTGTGTACGGTCGTCATGCGAACAGGCACTCCCTTGTGCGGACGAGCTGGGGTGAGATTGCTGCGTACCTGCCCCGGTACGCATATCCAAACGTGGGACAAGATGAACGGTGGGCCAATTTCCGTATCGGTGCCGCGGCCCACTTGGCCGGCATGGTGTCTGAGGGCCCCTGGGCGGCACCCCGGACGTCCCCGCCGCCGGGTGACGCCGACGGCGGGGACGTTCAGGGATGCGTCAGAGTGCCAGTGCGGTCAGCTGCTGAGCAGGGTGAAGTCTCTGACCGTCGTCGCCCCCTTCTTGATCTTCACCGTGGCCGATGTCGGCTGATAGCCGTCCTTGGCCGCGATGACCTGGAGCGGGCTGTTACGGGCGTCGAGCCACAGTGCGTAGCTGCCGTCCGCAGCGGTCTTGATCGTGTAATGGGTGGCCCCGCTGGAGATCTGCACGGTCGCGCCGGCGATCGGGCCGCCCCCGGACGCCGTGACCGTGCCGGCGATCTTGCCCCAGGTGGTGGGCGGCTTCACGGTCAGTGAGACGCCGACCGGGTCGAGCCGGTACGGGGTGTCGCTGCGCGGAATCAGCGAAGCGGTGTAGGTGCCCGGCTGGGTGATCTCGGGTACGGAGGCGTCGAGCGTGATCGTGAGCGTCGTGGAGGCGCCCGGTTGGACGGTCACCGTGTTCGCGCTTTCGGTCAGCCAGGTGACATCGGCGGCGTGCACCTGGTCGTAGCCCGGCAGGACCTCGGAGGTCTTGATCGGAGTGCCTGCGCTGGTGAGACCGCCGATCGCGTAGAAGCCCAGGCTGCCGCCGCCGCGGTAGACCGAGGCGTTGGCGTTGGGCAGGGCGGTCCAGACGTTCTCGCCCGGCTCGTAGGCCCACACCTGGTTGGTCAGCGCGGTGCCGTTGCCGACCACGCCGCCCCGGATCAGCAGCATTCCGTTCGCCGAGGCGTAGGCCGCGCCCCAGGCGTCGGTCGGCTGGTCCGCGACGGGCGACCAGGTGTTGGTGTCGGGGTCGTACATGTAGGCGTGCTTGGAGGTCACGCGTTGGGCCTCGCCGCCCGAGCAGTAGAGCTTGTCCGCGATGGCGCCGCAGGACTCCCAGGCCACCTGCTGCGGGTACGGGGCAGCCATCGACCAGGAGTCGGTGTCCGGGTCGTAGACGGAGACGTCGGTGGAGCCGCAGCCGAGGGTGGGGCAGCCGCCGACCGAGTACAGCTTGCCGTCGAGTACCGCACTGCCCGCGCCTGCGTACGGCTTGGGCATGCGGGCGCCCGTGCTCCAGGTGTTGGAGGCGATGTCGTAGATCTCCAGCTTGGCGTCCGGGCTGCCGCTGCTGCCCCAGCCGCCTACCACGTAGATCTTGCCGTTGATCAGTCCGTGGGCCGGGGCGTCGCGGGTGTCGGCGCCGGAGGCGAGCTTGGTCCAGCTGCCGTTGTACGCGTACAGGTCCTTGGTGCTGGCGCCTCCGATGGAGCCGAACGCGGAGTAGACGGTGCCCTGGTAGGTCTCGACCGCGTTGTCGCCGGTGGCCACCGGCAGGTCGGGGACGGGCTGCCAGGCGGTGCCCGGGGCACTGAGGGCGCGGGCCGTCGCGTGGGACTGGCCGGCCCTCGAGGCGGCCGCGGGCGAGGTGAGCCGCAGCGGCGAGTAGGAGCCCTTCACCAGGTGCAGGGGGGCGCTTGCACGCTTCAACGGGACCGCTGCCCGCTGTATGGCGAATCCTCCGGTCTTCTCGGTGAGGTTGACGGTGGCCGGTGCGGTGCCGTCGTTGGTGACGGTCAGGGTCTGGCTCGCGCTCTTGCCCCAGGCCACGTCCTTGGCGATGGGCGCCGGGGTCAGCTTGAGCCGGCCGGCCTTGAGTGCGAGGTCGTGCTTGACCGTGCCGTCCGGGGTGATGTCCACGGTGTCGGTGGCCGTGGTGTAGCGCGACAGCGCGGCGGCCACCGGGTGGTTGCCCGTCAGGTGCGAGAACATCCAGTAGAAGCCGTCGCCCGCCTGCGCATCGTCGGGCGTGGCCGTGCTGGTGGTGTGGTCACCGGGGGCGTCGGTGCTGGTGACGGTGGCACCGTTGACGCCCGCGTGGGTGTTGGCGTCCGTCACATGGCCGACGAGGAGGGCGCCGGGTACCGGGTCGTAGGTGCGCTGCCCGAGGAAGACGTTGTCGAGCTGCCACCACATGCCCCAGTCGATGGTGGTGTAGTGGAAGCGCACCCGGACGTCGCTCTTGCCCGCGTAGGCGTCGAGCGGCAGTTCGACGTGGGCTGGACCACGTACCCAGATCGAGGTCTTCTCCCACAGGGTGGTCCAGGTGGTGCCGCCGTCGGAGGAGATGTCCACATCCGCGGTGTTGCCCGCCCAACCGGCGTAGTCGGTGTCGAAGGCCAGGATGGGCGTGGTCGCCGAGCCGAGGTCGAACGACGGCGAGACCAGCGATGAGTCCTGCGTCTGCAGGCCGCTGAAGTCGCTGTCGACGATCGCGGAGCCGCCACGGCCGCCGGTGTTGTTGCCCCGGCTGCCCGGGTCGTCGAAGGTCCAACCGCCGTCCGTGCCGTCGGCGTTGACCACGCTCCAGCCGTTGCCGGGCCCGGTGGTGGAGTCGAAGGCCTCGGTCGGGCCGTGCAGGTTCACGGCGTAGCCCGGCGCCTGGGCAGCCGCCGAGTCCACGGGGACGGCGAGGTCCAGCTTCTGGTCGGCGGTCGCGACCTGGACGGTCTTGTCGACCGCCTGGTAACCGGGGTAGTTGGCGGTGACGTGCAGGGTGTACGAGGCGCCCTGCGGGAGCTTCAGGGAGTAGGCGCCGGTGACGGGGTCGGTGAAGACCGGGCCGCCGGGCACACGGTCGGCGGTGATCTTCGCGTAGAGCGGCCAGCCGTGGCCGGAGCCGTCGGTGACCTTGCCGGAGACCGTCTGCGTGGGCAGGGCGTCGAGGCTGAAGGACTGGGCGACGGTGCCGCCGTCGGCCAGGACGACACCGTCGGCATGGCCGACGGCGTAGCCGTACACGCTCGCGGTCATGTCGTAGGTGCCCGCCGGGATGTCCAGCCGGTAGGTGCCGGATGCGTTCGAAATGGCGGTGTTGTCACCGGCCTTGACGGACACTCCGGCGATCGGCTTGCCGGTGCCGCGGTCGGTGACCGTGCCGCTGATCACGCCGTGCGGGCCGGTGCGGAACGCGTCGATGCCGTGGGGAGTGCCTAGCCCGGTGGGGCCGTCGTAGCCGGGGCCCGCGGTGCACAGCACCGCCGGGGTGCAGGTGCCGTTGCTGCCGGCGGTCACGTCGTTGAGCGAGCCGGCCTGGGCATAGGGGTAGGCGTTGGGGTACGTTCCCGCGGCCGGGGTGCCGGCGTCCGCGTAGACGCCCGTGATGAGCGGGGCGGATGCGCTCGTACCGCCGTACACCTGCCAGCCGTCGCCGCCGTAGGTCTGGTAGACCGAGACGCCGGTGGCCGGGTCGGCGACGGCCGAGACGTCGGCGACGGTGCGGTTCGCGCACGCGGTGTCGGTCTGGAACGCGGGCTTCGGCTCGTAGAGCGAGCAGCCCGAACCGGGGCCGCCGCCGCTGGGGCCGTGCCACACCGACTCGCTCCAGCCGCGGCTGGTACCGGAGTTCTTGACCAGGGCGGTGCCGCCGACGGAGGTGACGTACTGCGAGGCCGCCGGATAGGCGACGCCGTAGCTGCTGTCACCCGAGGACGCGACGACCGCCACGCCCGGGTGGTTGTAGTAGGGGTCCAGGGCGGTGAGTTCCGCCGGGTCCTCGCCGCTGCCCGGAGTGGTGTTGTACCCGGAGCCATACGAGTTGGAGACGTACTTCGCGCCGAGCGCGACCGCCTCGTCCACCGCGGCACCCATGTCCGCGAAGGCCGGGCTGTCCGCCTCGACCAGCAGGATGTGGGCGTTGGGGGCGGCGGCGGACACCATGTCCACATCGAGCGATATCTCGCCGGCCCATCCCGCTTCAGCGGCTGGATAGTGCGTGCCGCCGCGCTGGTCGACCTTGGTGAAGCAGCCGTTGGCCGTGGTGCACGCGGGCAGACCGTACTGCTGGCGGTAGACCGCCAGGTCGGCTTCGACGCTCGGGTCGTCGTAGGCGTCCACGATCGCGACGGTCTGGCCGGCGCCGCCGTCCGCGCGCAGCGCATAGGCGCTCTGCAGGTCGTCGGCGCCGAAGCCGGACGGGGTCGCGGACAGCGGCTGCACACCCTTGCGGGCGGCCACGTCGGTGCGGCGCATCGCCAGGCAGGCGAACTGCCCGGGCTTGGGGTCCGCGCACTGCTGGACGACCGCGGTCTTGCCGGAGGACACGGCGGCCGCGGGCGCCGCCGCGGGCAGTTGGAGTCCGATGAGGGCAAGCGCTGCCGACAGGAGGCCGGCGACCGCGGTGGCGGCTCGCCCTCCACGTCCACCGCTCGGTCTGAGACGGATCGTACGCACGGAAAATCTCCTGAAACCGGAGGTGACCGGGCGATGAGGATGTCCCCGCCCGATCGCGGCCCGATCAGACCGCTGGCGTATGCAACTGCCTCCACCCTGCCGCCCGGAAGGCGTCGTGGCTGTCGCATATGTGACACGCCCAAAAGCGCCGTGCGGGGTCGACGTCCCGTCATCCGGGAAGGGACGTCGCATCCGCGCGCAGGCGCGGTCGCCAGGGGATTCGCGACGACATCCACGAAGCCTTCCTCAGCCTGGCCTGCGGCATCATCTGCCGGCGCCGGCTGGTCGACCTCTCAGGAGCCTTGAGAGCACGGCAGTTGGGCAAAGCGCGATCACGGTCTCAGGGGTGTCGTCGCCGCCGGCGCCGCGGTTCGACGTGGTCGACGTGGTCGACGTGGTCGACGTGGTCGACGTCAAGGATGGGTGCGCCGGCATCCGTGCTCTTGGTGGGGCGCGGTTCAGGCCGGCCCTAGAAGATCACTGAAAATCTTTGGTTCCAACACCGTTGCGTTTGAGTGTTGAGGTGCAGGTCAAGCCCTGGTGAATGACGCAACGGGACGTCCTGATAGATCAACTTGTTGCTGAGGCAAG
>NZ_JBSFJX010000274.1:0-9240 GCF_053598275.1 Streptomyces sp. NPDC001156
AACGCGGGAGACCAGTGCATCCACCACCGTTCGGGATGCGCCAGTTGACCAGGATTGGGTACAAGACTCACTCCTGCTCACTGACTAGGAACGGTAGACCTTGCGCAGCGGGGCAAAGACACCCGGGCAGGGGATGACGGCCTGCTGGAGTGCGGCAGGGTCCATGGGGTGCAGCCACCCCGCCCGTACGGTCCAGCCGCACGCGCGGGGGTTGGGCTCGGCGGCGGTTGAGGCGACCAGGACAGCGTGACGGACCGTGCTGCCCTCCAGCGCGAAGACCAGCAGCGCCCGCAGCCTCACGAAGTCCTCTTCGGCCTGCGGCGGCATCCGCAGCCACGGCGGAGCGCCTCCGACCGACACCAAGACCTCGGCCCGAACGAACCTGTGATCCACCCGCTCGGCGACGAGACTGAGCTGGTGCTCTCCCTCTCCCAGGGCCACGCCCAAGGCGGTGAGTGCCGTGAGAGTACGGCTCAAGGCGGCCGCGATGGCCGCATCATCAGAGCGGGTGGCTGTGTACGCGAAGAACGGGAGTCATTTGTCGACGGCTTCAGGAGGCATCTCGCCACGCCGCCATGATCAATGTTGACACGTTCGGGAGTCACTCATAGCTGTACGCCGGCAACTCGCCGAGGGCCGCGGTGCCGATGAGCGGCTCCCTTTTTCCGCACGAAGACGGCGCCCCGGCCATGTGGCCGCCTCAGGCGCTCTGCCGGGGCCGAGGGATCAGCGGTCGGTGACGGTGGTGTCGACCGCGTCCGGGTCCGCCTGATGCCAGTCACCCGAGGCGATGTCGGCGATGATGCGGCGCCAGCCATCGGTGCGGTGACCGCTGGTCGGAGCGTTGTCGTCGAGCCAGATCTCGGTGCCCACCGGGAGGGCCTCCTCTGGGCCTCCTTGGCCGCCGAGGGCCAGCGTGAACTCCGGGTCGGCGGGGTCGCTGCGGGTGTAGACGAGGCCGTCCTTCCGCCACGCCTCCAGGCCGAAGGTGGCCAGCGGGGCGATCCACCACGTGCCCGTGTCGGGGAGACGGAGCAGGAGGCGGTCGCCGGGCATGGGAACGTCGGTGTCATTCACCCGTGACGCCAGCTCCCTGATCCGCACGGCGGGTTCGACCTGCAGCCCGAGGTTGGTCCGTCGCGAAGCCGTCACGGTGAGCAAGTAGTACGGCACGGTGGGCCCCCGGCAGCGCTTGCATGCGTCATGTCAGCCGTAGCCGATCACGCCGCGACGAGTCCGTTCAATCCACGACGGGCAAAGCCGCCATCGGAGCACATGGTCGAACTGTCGGTCCCGCAGGGCTTTCCCGGCAACAACGGTCACATGCCCGGCGGACCCGACATCGAACCGATCACCATCGTCCTGGCCAACGGCGCCCGCTGCTCCTTCGCCGGCGGCGATACCACCACCTTGGCGGGGCAGCGCCTGAACTACGGCTGCGACAACGGCGGCTCCCTGTACGGCTACCCGAACAAGACAGCAGCGCTGTGGACCATCTCCTATTCCGCCCCCAACAGGGGCGCCAGCGTCTCCACACGCATCACCACGGTCTACCAGTAGCCCACTGCTCAATCGCCCAGATCAGGGACCAGGCGGGCACCCCGACCTTTCGGGGGCCCCGTCGACCGTCCGCACTGCGGTCCGCGCACACGGCCCGATCCACGCCGCTTCCACCCCCCACTGTGCCGGCGGTTGCCTGTGGCGCCATGGCCCATCCACCGCATCGCATCTGCTGTCCTTGTCGCCGCCGACGAAGACGCGGCCCTCCTCCGGTGCCCATGCTGCTTCCGCGCCCTCCTTTTGCTCGGTTCCGGTCTGGATGACATGGGTGGGGCGCCCCGGAGTGAACACGACATCCTGGAAGGGGTCAGGGCCATGGAGGAGAGCAGGACGACCGTCGGCAGTCCGCCCGGCGGCCGCAGCAGCGCGCAGGCCGAACCCGAGCAGGTGCGGCGCACGATTGCCGAGGCGTTCGCGGCGGCCGGATCGGGTGGCTTCGTCCACGCTGTCGACATCGACAGCGGTGTGCAGTTCGAGTACGGGGCGGATAACCCGGTGCTGTTGGCCAGTGTCTGCAAGATCCCGGTGTTGGTGGAGCTGTACGCCCGCTGTGATGAGGGCACCATCGATCTGAGCAGCCGCGTGCATGTGCAGGAGAGCGGCCGCTCGCCGGGTCCGACCGGTTTGTCGGTCATGCTCGACCCGGTCGACGTCTCCTTGCGTGACCTGGCCTATTGGATGATGAGCGTGAGTGACAATGCGGCGACGGACGTCCTGTGCGACCTGCTGGGCATCGATGCCGTCAACGCCAGGATGGCAGGGCTGGGGTTGAAGGAGGTCCGGCTGGAGGGGACGTGCCGGGACATTTACGACGCTTTCGACGAGGATCTCGGCGGCGTGGACGTCCTTGACCTGAGTGATGCGGAAGCCGAGCGGCTGCGGGCCTGTCGCGTGCTGCACATCCCGTCTGCCACGCGTGGGACACCCCGCTCGATTACCGCGCTGCTGTCGATGATCTGGCGTAACCAGGCGGCGTCGGCCGGGGCCTGTGCGGCGATGCGCCGCATCCTGGGGCTGCAGGTGTGGCCGCACCGGCTGCGCAGTGGTTTCCCTGACGACAAGGTGACGGTTGCGGGCAAGACCGGGACTTTGCCGTTCGTCCGCAACGAGGTCGGCGTGGTGGAGTACCCGGACGGTGGCCGGTACGCCGTTGCCGTCTTCACCTGTCCCGATTCGCTGGCGTACGTGAATCCTCCGGCCGACGCCGTCATCGGCACTGTGGCCCGCGCCGCCGTCGACTACATCCGGGCGGCGCAGCCGGCCGGCTGACCTTGCGATGCTTGGCTCGGCGCCCGGGTGCGGCCGCACGCCGACCCGTACCAAGAACCGCCGGCAGCCGGCCCGTCTCCCGGGATCCGGCTGCCGCGGTTTTGGGGCCCGCATCCCGGGTCCTACCGCAGGGACCCCAGGTTCACGTAGGTGCGCGAGATCGTGACCTCCTCCAGCGCGTCGGGCTGGACCTCGACACCGAAACCGGGTGCGTCAGACACCTGCAGGTGCCCGTCGGACAGGACGAAGGGCGCGGTGATGTCCTGGGCGTAGTAACGCGCGGACGCCGAGGTGTCGCCCGGCAGGACGAAGCCGGGAAGCGCGGCGAGCGCCACGTTGGCGGCCCTGCCGATACCCGTTTCGAGCATGCCCCCGCACCACACCGGGGCCCCCATGGCGGCGCAGACGTCGTGGATGCGCCGGGCCTCCAGGTAGCCCCCGACGCGACCGGGCTTGATGTTGACGATCGAGCAGGCCCCGATGGCCAGCGCGTCGGCCGCGGCGCGAGCCGAGGTGATCGACTCGTCCAGGCAGACGGGCGTGCGGATGCGCTGGGCCAGTTCGGCGTGGCCGCGCAGGTCGTCCTCGGCCAGCGGCTGCTCTATCAGCAGCAGGCCGAACGGGTCCAGTTGGGCGAGCCTGGGTGCGTCGGCGGTGGTGTACGCGGTGTTGGCGTCCACCTGGAGCAGCAGTTCGTCGCCGAAGCGTTCCCGCACGGCGCGGACGGGTTCCACGTCCCAGCCGGGCTGGATCTTCAGTTTGATGCGCAGGTAGCCGGCGTCCAGGTAGCCGGCCACCGCGTCGAGCAACCGGTCCGTCGAGTCCATGATTCCGACCGAGACACCGGCCGGGACCTTGTCGTGCACCGCGCCCACGTAGCGGGCGAAGGGCATGCCGGCGGCCCGCAGTTCGGCGTCGAGAACGGCCATCTCCAGGGCCGCCTTCGCCATGCGGTGGTCCTTGATGGGGGCGAGCAGCGGCGCGACATGGGCGGCGCTCACCTCGGCAACCGCGGCGAGCCGGGGTAGCAGGAAGTGCTGGACGACGTGCTCGGCACCGTCGATGTACTCCGCCGAGTACAGCGGGTCGCTCATCGCCACACACTCGCCCCAGCCTTCCGCGTCAGGGGTGACCATGCGCAGCAGCAGCAGCTCGCGGGCGTGCGTAGTGCCGAACGAGGTGCGGAACGGCTCGACGAGCGGCAGCCGTACGCGCCGCAGTTCGCATCCGGTGATCTTCACGACGAGTTCCTCCGGGTGAGTAGGTAGTGCCCGGACCGGGTGCAGGTCCGGATGTCGTAGCCCTCGGCGAGGGCGCCGGTCAGGGCGGTGCGCAGCGCGAGCCGCCAGTGCGCGGCGCCGGCGGGATCCTTGCGGCGCACGGCCTCGATGTCCGCAGGGATCCAGCACAGTTGGGCCTGTGCGTCGGTGGGGTGCGGCTGGGGGCCGCCGTCCGGTCCCTGCACCAGCCGGGGCTCGGCGTGGGCGGCGGTATCCGGCGGTGCGGGGCGGCGGCTCGGCACGCTGTCGAGCAGATCGATGACGTGGGGGGCGAGCAGCGGCCAGGTGAGGTGGAGCCGGTCGCTGTGCTGGCCTTGGTTGATCCCGTCACTCATGTCGCCGTAGAAGTCTGGGAGGTACTCGGTCGCGCGGGCACCGAGTTTGACCAGGTTGAAATAGGCGTTGCGCCGTATGAGCGGGTCGAAGGTCCAGGTCACGCACTCGATCCCGCGGCGGATGGCCCAGGCGCGCTGGTGGAGTTTGAGCGCGAAGCCGATACTGCGCCCCTGTGCGCCGGCGCGGACGCCGCTGATATGGGAGTGCAGGGTCAGCCCCTCGCGCAGACCGAGGAAGGCAACGGACGCGCCAAGCAGTTCCTCGCCGTCGAAGGCGCCCACCACGTAGTTGCCCGCATGGGCGAGCGCCCGCATGACGTCGGAGTTGAGGGGCGGCCGGTCGGTGTTCCAGATGTCCGCGAACAGCAGGGCCGCGCTTGTCAGAGCAGGGATGTCGCCGAGTTCGCGCACATCGACTCCGGCACGGGCCTGGGCGGTCGCCGCGGCGGCCGCCGCCCGGTCCAGCGCGTCGGGTGCGGCGCCCGAAAGGGCGGCGATGGGTGAAGTAGCCACCCCCTCACTGTGTTTGCATCCGCGGACAAGTGCTTCGTCGCAGCAGATCAATCCCGGCCGGGGACTTGGTGGGGGCCGACGACGTGCAGGCCTCCTGCGGTGGTCGGCGCTGCTCTTGCCTCGGAAACCATCAGCCGCAACTGCAGCCAGAGCACGAGGCGTTCGTCCGCGTCGCCCAGGTCCACGCCGAACAGCTCCCCGAGGCGGCGGATGCGGTACCGGAAGGTGTTCTGGTGGACGTGCAGGCGGTCCGCTGCGACGGTGGTGTCACCGAAGGCGTCGAGGTACGCCAGGAGGGTCTCGGCATACCGGGTCCCCTTCTCGGCGTCGTGGCGCAGCATCGCGGTGACCGAGGCGAGATGGATCCGCGGGTCGTTGGCGATGGTCTCTTCGAGTTCCAGCAGGATCACCTGGCAGCGCACGTCCTCGATGGAAGCGACGCGGGTGCGGTGTGGTTCGGCGGCGAGCACCGCCAGGACCCGGTCTGCCTCCTGGCGCGAGCGCGGTACGTCCGCGAAGTCGGCCACCGCGGATCCGATGCCGGCCCGCAGCCGGGTATGCAGCGACTCCTCGGAGCGGGTGATGACCATCTCGGCCAGGGACGCCACCCGTGTCTGCGGCACATCCTCCGCAAGGGGGAGCAGGGCGTAGACGACCTGCCCCTCGACCACGCAGGAGGTGGACGAGGTCAACGTCTCCGCGCAGGCCATCACCAGGTCTGCGACCTGCAGCCCGAGGATGTTGACCGGGGTGGGGCAGGAGGAGGGCAGTTCGAGGGCGAGCACGGTCATCCGGCCAAAGTCGATGCCGAACCTGGCCGCGGAGGGGGGTTTGCCTGCGAGCAGGGAGCGGAGCAGTTCGCCGCGGGCCCGGCGTTCCAGCTCGGTTGCGCGGCGCAGCCTGAGCAGGTGGAGCGTGGCCGCCTTGGCGGCGTCGGCCAGTGCCTGCTCCGCCTCGGGACCCAGCGGGGTGCCGGACTCCACCGCCCAGATGGAGCCGAGAGGTTCGGTGCCGGCCCGGATGGCCACCGCGAGGCGGGGCAGCGGCGAGGCGTCACCGACCCGGACGACCCCGGGGGCGCGCCACAGCCGCCGGTAGATCCGCAGGTAGTGGTCGTCCAGGGGTACCTGCCGCCCGAGGATGGTGTCGCGGCGCGCGTCGTCGATCGGCTGGCCGGGGAGGTTGGAGTAGGCCAGGACCCGCTGCTGGGGATCCTCGACAGTGATGGCGCCGCCCACCATCGCCGCCACGGCGTTGGCCAGGGCGAACAGGTCACCGACCGCGGCGGCCGAGGGAAATCCAGGCGCGTCCTGCCCAAAGGTGCCCGCGGCGGCGGCAAGCAGCGCGTCGACATGCCGCCAGGGAATGACATCGGCGACGGCGAGCACAGCGACTCCTGCGGCAGCGGCGGCCTTCACCAGCGGGCCGGTGTCCGCCCCGCGGGTCTTGAGGGCGATCGCCGCGGCGCCTGCCCGGCCGAGGGCGGGCAGGGCGTGAAGGAGGGCCGCGGCGTCGGGACGCATCCCGACGGCCAGCAGGATCGTCCCTTCGTGGGTCGGCCCCTCCTCCTCGGTGACGTCCAGGACGCTGTGCCCGGTCACCGGGATGTCACATCCCGCCGGCGCGGCGAGCAGGCGGGCGGCGGATGTCCCCAGCAGGTCAAGTATCCGCGCCAGGGAGGGATGCGCGTAATGGCTCGTCACCTGATTCCTCCGAGGATGCCCCGGCGCTTAGGCTGCGGAGGAATCGGACTCCTGCGGAGCAGGGCAGGGACAGTCGAATCGCCGTCAGGGCGATGCGGCGTCCTTGCCGCGACAAGGTGGGCGGGCCCACCGTGATCAAGGGCTCTCAACTGTCAGTCCTCCCGGGTAGGTTCGGGTGTATGACGACAGAAGCGTTCACGCAGGAGGCCGGGCACGCCCGGTACACCTACCGTGTGCGCTTGTCGAAGACGGCGCGGGCCGCGCTGGAAGCGGAGTGGGCGCGCTGCAGGTGGGTCTGGAACGAGTGCGTTGCCCGCTCGAAGAAGGCACACGCGCGGGGAGAGACGTGCGGCCCGGCCGCGCTCGACAGGATGCTGACCGAGGCCAGGCGGATAACGCCCTGGCTCCGGGAAGGCTCCTCGGTTGCTCAGCAGCAGCTGATACGGGATTTGGGCACGTCTCGTGCCAAGGCCTTGAAGGACATCAAGGAGCACGTGCCCCGGCACCGTCGAGCCGGAATGCCCCGCTGGAAGAAGAAACGCGAGGCCAGGCCGAGCCTGAACTACACCCGGCGCGGCTTTCGGCTCAAAGACGGCCGCCTGCACCTGGCCGGCGGGGTCGTGGCGCGGGTGGCGTGGTCGCGCAAGCTGCCCGCGGACCCTTCCAGCGTCCGTGTGTACCAGGACGCCACGGGTGGGTGGTACTGCTCGTTCGTCGTGCCCGCGCCGGAGGGACCCCTGGCTTTCACGGGCCGTGTGATCGGGGTGGACTGGGGCGTGAAGGAGACCGCGACCACTACATCCGACGACCATGACCTTCCCCACCCGCAGCACGGCAAGAGGGCCGCGCAGAAGCTCGCCCGTTATCAGCGGATGATGGCCCGGCGCCGAACGGCGCGGGGGCAAGCCGCCTCGAACGGCTACCGAGAGGCCAAGCGGCAGACAGCGAAGCTGCACGCGAAGGTGGCCAGGCAGCGGCAGGACACCGCCCGCAAGTGGGCCAAGCGCGTGGTCCGCGACCATGACGTCTTGGCGGTGGAGGACTTCCGGCCGAAGTTCCTCGCGAAGACGACGATGGCCCGTAAGGCGGCCGATGCCTCGATCGGCGCCGCAAAGCGGGCGCTGATCGAGATGGCCCGCAAGCATGGGCGGATCGTGCACCTGGTGAACCCCGCGCACACCACCATGGACTGTGCGCAGTGCGGAGCGAGAACCAAGCACGCACTACCTCTCTCGGAACGAACGTATGCCTGCACCGCGTGCGGATCTGTATCCCCCAGGGATAAGAACTCCGCCAGAGTGATGCTGGTCCGGGCTGGTCTGAACCCGGCTGGTGTTGAGGGCGTGAGACCCGCTGAGGCGCTGCCTCAACGGGCAGCCTGAGCCAGGAATCCCCTCCCTTCGGGGAGCGGAGCAGTCAAGTTCCGTCCTTCCAACACCGCTTACGGTCGCACGCCGCACCCGGCGGGGATATGTGCCAGGCCACATGGTCGCCACACCGGATTGGTCGCGGAAGACGAGGTGAGGGTACGGGCCTTTGGCGAGACTGCCATCCCGCAGGCAACCACAGTTAAGGAGGCGTGGCGTGTACGAGCTGAAGTTGCGCGGGGGCACCGTCTACGACGGCCTGGGTTCCCCTGGCGTGCAGGCGGACGTCGCCGTGACGGGCGACCGTGTGATGGCCCTCGGCCGCGATCTGGGGCCCGCCCGGCGGGAGATCGACGTCGAGGGGATGGCCATCGCGCCGGGGTTCATCGACCCCCACAGCCACTCGGACATGGTCCCGATGATGTCCGATCCGCAGCCCTTCAAGCTGCTCCAGGGTGTGACGACCGAGATCGCCGGCAACTGCGGCTACTCCGCCGCCCCGATGGACGACGCGGCCGCCAAGGAGGCCCAGGCGCTGTTCGGCGACCTCGCGGCCGGCGCCGCGTACACGGCGCGCTCCTTCGGCAAATATCTCGACGACATTGAGGCCGCCGGTCCCACCAACCACCTGGCCGTGATGGTCGGGCACCACACGCTGCGGCTGACCGCCAACGGCATGCGCCGCACGTTGGCCCCCAAGGCGCTGGCAGCCATGTGCACGCTGGCGGACGAGGCATTCGCCGCGGGCGCCGTCGGCTTCTCCAGCGGTCTGATCTACACACCGGGGGCGTACGGCGACGTCGAGGAACTGGTGGCACTGGGCAAGGTCGCCCACCGGTGGCAACGCCCGTACGCGACCCATATGCGAGACGAGAGCGACGCCCTGGAGGCCGCCGTGGACGAGGCGATCGAGATCGGCCGGCGGGCACGCATCCCGGTGCAGATCTCCCATTGCAAGGCGGCCGGCCGGCCCAACCACGGCAAGTCCGCGATCCTGCTGGACAAGCTGCACGCGGCGCGGGTGGCCGGCGTGGACGTCCGCGGCGACATGTACCCCTACCTCGCCGGAGGCACCATGCTCCACGCGATGCTGCCCCCCGAGGCGCTCGCCGGAGGCGCTAAGCCTTGATCCACCGACGTGGCCTGAAGTGGATCTTCTGACGGGTTTTTGAGCGGGTTTCGGGTTGGTGTCTGTGCCTGGGCAGGTGGTATC
>NZ_JBSFJX010000275.1:0-9160 GCF_053598275.1 Streptomyces sp. NPDC001156
CGCAGGAACGTCTCCTGCAGGGCGTCCTCGGCCGCGCTCGCGGAGCCGAGGACGCGGTAGGCGATGGCCTCCAGGCGGGGCCTGGAGGCCATCGAACCGGTCGACGTCGTTCACGGTCAGGGGCATGGGCCCTGATCCTAGTGCCGCGGCAGGCCAAACGATGGCTGACCGCGCACCCCGCTTCCATGTGCACTTCACCCCTACCAGCTCCTCCTGGCTCAACCAGGTCGAGCGATGGTTCGCGCTGCTGACCGGTAAACAGATACGGCGAGGCGTCCACAAGAATGTCCAGGCCCTGGAACGCGACGTCCGTGCCTGGGTCAAAACCTGGAACGAAGACCGATGCAGGCGCCGTCAGCGCGTCGGCCGCCGCCCTTCTGGCCGCCGTCGCTCGCGCCCTCCTGCCCTGGTACGCCGCCCCGACCCGCCGCCCGCTGCGGCGGCTCCGCGCTATGCGGTACCCCAGGACACAGCCGACGGCTTGCCGGTCACCCCGACGGAGGCGGGCGAAGCTCTGCTCCCTGACCTGGCCGAACTGTTCGCCGCCCTGGCCGCCCCGACCCCGTCCGGGACCGCCGCTCTCACGCCCCCGGCCGTACCGTGGGAGGTCCAGTACACGGGTCGGTTCCGGCATTACGGTAGGCCCGCCCCCGATGTGTGGACGGCCGACACTGTCCACTGTCCTGGGTGCGCGAGTGCGGATGGCCCATGGACCGTGGTCGGCGACTGGCGCCTGATCACGCTGGGCTGCCCCTGCGGGCTGGTGACCAACGAGCACGGCCTTACCTTCTCCGAGGTATGGCTCCGCCTGCCGGACTTGTAAGCAAGCGGCGCCATCAACCTGCCCGGGCGGACCAAGGCGCTTCATGTAATCGATCGAACGCTCGCTGACCGGTTGAAGCACTCAGTCACGGCACAGGCGCCGGTGGCTCACTGGAAAACGCGTCACTCCTTCACGGGACTTCCCTTCCGCACAGGCCGCGTCTCAGCAGGTCAGCGAGTTTCGTCGGTGGGCCGGACCACTGCCACCACGACCAGCCCGCTGCTGCGGCAGTGCGCTGTCCGGCCAACTACTCGGCCTGATCGGACTGCGGCTCGTCCTGGGCCTGTGAGGCCGTCTGCTCGGCCGCGTTGGGGGCGGTGTAGTAGACGGAGCTGCCCTGCTTGGCGCGCTGAGCCTGATTCTTGGCCACCAGGTTTTCGAGGGTGGTGCGTACGACGGTGGTCTTGATGCCGCGCTTGGGGTGGGCCGTGTCGAGTGCGGTGGCGACTTCTGCCGCCGAGCGCGGGTCGCTCTGTTCGGTGAGGTGGCTGCGGATGAGTTCGATGAGCGTGGGCTGGTCCGCCTTCGCGGCTGCGGAGTTACCCGCGGGCTTCTTGCCGGCCGTCGTCTTCTTGGCGACCGTGCGGTCCTGGGCATCGGCGGCCTTCTCCGCCCGCGTCCGCTTGCCAGCGCCGGGTTCACCAGCGGACTTCTTGTTGCGGGGAGCCAGCACGGTGGAGCTGTCCGGGGCGGCCACAGGCTGCACCGACGTGGGCGAAACGCCGAGTACCTGCTGGACGTTGACCAGCACGGAGTGGTCGTGCTGCAGGCCTGCCAGCTGCTCCTGCAGTGCTGCGATGTCCGCGCTGATGCGTTCCTGCTCCTTGGCGTTGCGTTCGAGGTCGCTCATCACCTGGGCGGCGTACTGCGATGTCAGCTCGGTGGTGGCCGTTGTGCTCTCCGACATGGTGTTTACCTTTCTCGGTGTTCCTGGCTGGGTGTGCCAGGTCTTTGGCGTAGGCGTAGAGCGCCACGCGCGTGTGCTTGGGCTGGTGCCTGAGGTCAGCGACGGTCACTGCTGCAAATAGCCCTCCCACTGAGATAGTACGTGTGGGGGAAGTGTGTTGTTTCTCTGGAGTGATGTCTTGTGCTCGAGCTGAGCTTCAGGGTCGGCGCATGTGGTGCAGTCTGGGGTGTACTGCAGAGCGGATTGGAGTGCATTCGTGGGGGAGTTGCCATAGGACTTCGTCGGTGTCCCGGTGGTGGTGCCAGGCGGTCAGGATGCGGATGGTCGCCAGCCGGTCGAGAAGCGCTGCGGTCTGATGGGGGGAGTGGCCGCACAGCCGGGCGAGGACGTCCATGTCGGCTTGGTGCTGGACCTCGGGGGAGGTGTGTGCGGCCAGCACGAGGGCGGTCAGTCGCACCGCGGGTGGTGCGGTGTGCGGCAGGAGCAAGGGCACTGGCCTCAGCGTCCAGTGGGCGGCGCGGCGGCGTGCGCTTTGTGCGTCGGCTCGGCGCGGTCCCAAACGCTCTGGAAAGCCAGTTGCAAGCAGTTGGCGAGCGCCGGGTGTTCGATGTAGAGCGCGGTGGTGGCGTCGGTGCCGGCAATCGGGTCCGGCATGTCACAGAGCACGAGCGAAGCGTCGGCAATGATCAGCTTGAGCGGCAGCTCGGCGATGAACCGCGCCTCTTCCCCGGCTTCGCTGAAACACCGTACGTGCTCCAGCACTTCGGCGTTGTTGAGCGCGTCATGGGTGTAGATGGCCCGGGCCCGGCCACCTGCCCTGCGCAGTCGGCGCACCGTCGCGATCCCCTCGGGGTTGGCGACCGGGGCAAGGAAGGGCCGTTGGGAGAAGCTCAGCAGTTCGCGGCCGGCCTGTTCCTGGATGTCGGCGAATCGTTCGGCGATGGCCTTGGGATCGCGCAGCACCTCGATGTAGTCGAGCGGGTCGGTCTTGGTGCGCCCGTCCGACCAGACGGGCAGCAGGACGGTGACTAGTGCCGAAGACACTTGCTCGAGCCGTTCGAGGGATTCGCGTTGCAGCGCCATGAGCCGGGCGGTGGCAAGCTCGGGTGCGACCGCGGAGAACGTGGCCACCCGGCCCGGGCGGACGGTGGCGAGCCGACGCCGCACCAGGGTGTCCAATACGTCGTACACGCGCTGACGGGGCACATCCGCCTCACGCGCCACCTCGGCGGCGGTGTACG
This sequence comes from Streptomyces sp. NPDC001156, assembly GCF_053598275.1. Lineage (NCBI taxonomy): Bacteria > Bacillati > Actinomycetota > Actinomycetes > Kitasatosporales > Streptomycetaceae > Streptomyces > Streptomyces sp. NPDC001156. The sequence goes on from NZ_JBSFJX010000275.1 coordinate 2,972, forward strand.
ACTCGCGCCTGACCAGCGCGAGGTAGACCCGTGCCTCGTAGCGTGCCAGGCCCAGTGCTGTGAGGTCACTGACCGATCCGTCGTCCACGTCCATGGCATCACACGTTATAGCCGATCCGCTCCGTCCTCCTGGTCGATGGACGGACGACATCAACTCTGTCTGGATCCATCGCGGTTGGGACTCTGCCGTATTGCTCACCGAGGGTAAAGGCTTTGCCATTGACTGATAGTCAGCTGGAGTGGGAATTCAGTAGCATCGCGGGGGCCACCACTGACCGGGGTGGCAGCTCACACCGAAGATCGTGCGCCACTTGAAGCCCCCGGCAGCAGTTGACCCGTGTTCTGTCGAAGCATGCTGTTTTGTCATGGCTGCGACATAGAGGGGACTCCTCGCCGTAGGGCACCAACTCCCCAGGAAGGGCAGTCTCTTGCGATCGCAGAACCCGGACCACGCGAGACCCGACACGCTCCGGCGGTTCACCCGCCGCGGGGCCGCCGCGCTGACGTCGGCCGCAGCCCTGATAGCGGGCGGCATGCTGGCCGTCGCACCCCAGGCGGTGGCCGCGCCGGCCGCATCACAGGCGTCGAGCGGCTCCGTCGCCAACCCCTACAGCCCCGCGTACCACCACCCGTACCGGCACGGCGCACTGCCGACCCTCCAGCAGCATGCCAAGATGAAGGCATGGGCGGCCTCCCAGAAGTCTGCGAGCGTCGCGACCGGGCCGCAGACACTGTCCTACGGCGGCGGCGTCGACGGTATCGGCGTCCAGAGCGGCCACTCGAAGGTCTACCTGGTCTTCTACGGCACCCAGTGGGGTACGCAGAGCACCAACGGCAGCGGGGACCTGACCTTCTCCGGCGACTCGGCGGGCGCCGCGCCCGTCGCCCAGGAGATGTTCAAGGACATCGGCACCGGTAACGAGCGCTGGTCGGCCGACTTGACCCAGTGGTGCGACGGTCCGAACGTGACGACCGGCGCGACCAGTTGCCCGGCGAACGCCAACTTCGTCCCCTACCAGAGCGGCGGCGTGCTGGCCGGCACCTGGTACGACAACTCGGGGGCGTCACCCAGTGCCGCCACCGGGCACCAGCTCGGCGCCGAGGCCGTGAAGGCGGCCAGTCACTTCGGCAACACCACGGCCGCGTCGAACCGCGACGCGTACTACGTGATCCTATCGCCCCACGGCACCAACCCGGACAACTACCAGGGACAGTACTGCGCGTGGCACGACTGGAACGGTGACACCACGCTGACCGGCGGTGCGGTCTCCTCCACCGTCGGCGACGTCGCATTCAGCAACCAGCCCTACAACATCGACTCGGGCTCGGGCTGCGGCGTCGGGTTCGTCAACTCTCCCGGCACCCTCGACGGCTGGACCATGACGCTCGGCCACGAGTGGCACGAGATGATGTCGGACCAGAACCCGGCCGGCGGCTGGACCAACCACACCGGCAGCTCATACGACGGCCAGGAGAACTCTGACGAATGCGCCTGGATCGCTCCGGGCCAGACGGGCGGAGCGGCCAACGTCACGATGGGCACCGGCACCTTCGCCGAGCAGGCCAGCTGGTCCAACGACACCAACGCGTGCGCCATTTCGCACGCCATCGTCGGCGGCACCACGGGCAACACGGTCACCGTGAACAACCCCGGCAACCAGAGCGGCACCGTGGGCACCGCCGTGTCCCTGCAGATGACGGGCTCCGACTCCGACACGAGCCAGACCCTCACCTACACGGCGACCGGACTGCCGGCGGGGCTCAGCATCTCCTCCAGCGGCAAGATCACCGGCACCCCGACCACGGCCGGCACCTCCTCCGTCACGGTCACCGCCAAGGACAGCACGAACGCCTCCGGCAGCACCTCGTTCACCTGGACCATCAGCACCACCGGCGGCGGCTGCTCCAGCCCAGGCCAGAAGCTCGGCAACCCCGGCTTCGAGACCGGCACCGCCGCGCCCTGGACGGCCAGCACCGGCGTGATCGACAACTCCGCCGGCGAGCCCGCCCACTCAGGTAGCTGGAAGGCCTGGATGGACGGCTACGGCAGCGCCCACACCGACACCCTGTCCCAGTCGGTGACCATCCCGGCCGGATGCAGCGCCACCTTCTCCTTCTACCTGCACATCGACACCGCCGAGACCACCACGACCACCGCCTACGACAAGCTGACCGTCCAGGTCGGCTCCACCACCCTGGCCACCTACTCCAACCTGAACGCGGCGAGTGGCTATGCACTCAAGTCCTTCAACCTGTCCAGCTACGCCGGTCAGACGGTGACCCTGAAGTTCACCGGCACCGAGGACTCCAGCCTCCAGACCAGCTTCGTGGTCGACGACACCGCCCTCAACGCCTCCTGACCCCAAGGACTTCCTGGGCACAGCACGACATGTTCCGCCCCGGCAGGGAACCACGGCCGGGGCGGAACCGTCTCATCGGCACAAACTGCCTGGGAAGGTCTCGCTCATGGCGCTTACGCGCACCCACTGTGCACTCCGCTTCGCCGCATGCGTGGCTCTCGCCGCCACCTCGGCCTGCGGCGCCGGCGCCGCGCAGCCTGTCGCGCCGCCCACGCCAACGCCCACGCACCTCCGGCTGGACGAGCGAGCGAACCACACCACCGTCTCCGCCACGGTGGGCACCTCGGTGGTGATCACACTGCACAACACATATTGGTCCAACCTCACCAGCAGAACACCGGATGTCCTGGCCGCCGCCGACACCTCGCGGGTCACACCAGCCCACACCTGTGCTCCAGGCGCAGGCTGCGGCACCGTCGAACTCACCCTGCGCGCCGTCCGGCCCGGCTCAGCAGACATCACAGCCCGCCGCATCAGTTGCGGCGAGGCCCGGCGCTGCGTCGGCGATGAGGGCCGATACAGCGTGACCGTGAAGGTCCGTGGATAAGCAATGTGGTTCAGTTGAAGGCTCCCTCCCTGAATGGGGGATTGTCCGCCCTCCAGGGCTGAGCGGGGATTTACGGCTCAGTAGTCCAGGCCGCTGCGCTGGCCGCCGTGGAGGCGGGAAAATGTGGGCGCACTCCGTCCGGGACGCCGGCGTATCTGTGATGCCTGTGAGCTCGAGGTTCAGTATGGCGTCGGGGACCGCTTGCAGGGACCGTCAATTGTTGCGGCAGCACGCGGACCAGACTCTTCAGCCCTGTGGTTCCTCCGGACGGTGCGTGCCTGGCAGACACCGCCTGGGAGGGGCTCCATGGACGTGTTGCACCAGCGCTGTGCCGCGCTGGACATCGGTAAGAAGGACCTCAAGGCGTGCGTCCGCGCATTGCGTAGCGTTGCCTGCTGGGCGTGCTGAAATGTTGGTCCAGGTAGTGCACGAGCTCGGTGAGCGGACCGGTCTGCTGCGCCGGAACCCCAGGCTCGGCAAGCAGGTTGAAGGTCAGGGTCACCCGGTACCCGGACCAGGTTGGGGTGACCTCGTGTCGGCAGTCGGCGTAGAAGGCGACGAGGGTCAGTTCCGTCTTCGAGGCGCGGTGGGTGCTGCGCTGCCGGCATGCTCGATGACCAGTTCTCCGCCGGTGTGCGTCGAGGGAAGGGAGAGCACCAGGGTGCCCACTATGGCGTCGTCCTTCTCCGAATCCTGATGGGGGAGGAAGAACTGGCCCTTGCCGTGCACCAGCAGCGCGTGCGGCTCGGCCCGCAGGCGGGCCGTCGTCGGGAGCTCGAGCTCGTCGCGGAAATGCTCCAGCGCGCTACTCAGCAGCGCCGACCAGGAAGGGCCTGCCAGGGTGATCTGATCCGGCGCGATCTGCCAGGTGTCGCGGACGCTGGTGTCGCTCAGTGTTTCCAGCCCCGGCCGAACAACGCCGGGCGCGCCACCGCGATCAGCTTCTTCGCCTGCGGCGCGCGCAGTGAAGACTCACCGGCCCGACACCGGCCACCTCGAGTCCGAGCATGTGTGCGGGTGCCTTGAGCTGGGCGTTGAAGGCCCCCACCTGCTTCGACCCGCCGAGCAGTTCGGCCAGCCGTTGCCTCGCACTCCCCGCCACGTGTGCTCTCCCAGCCTCATCCGGTGCGCCACCCTCAGCCCGATCCTTCGGCTCGCAGAGACCGCAGACGGCCGGGCCGCAGGGTCCGCGCCAGGTGAGCTCCCGGCTCCAGGGTGCGGTCAGGATTTGATCACCGCGGATGCTTCCGGCCGCCTGACCGCGTTGTTCGACAACGAACACAAGCACGGCGCCGAGCTCACCCGCAGTGTCCTGCTGCGCGCACGCATGACCCCGTCCCGAAACCGCTGAACACCACCCTGGGCGCTTCTTCCGTCTGGTCCCGGCCCGGGACATGTCGGGGAACACGGACGGGGCGGCCTCGTGCAGAGGCCGCCCCCATCCGTCGTACTCAGCGCAGACGTCCGAGATGAATCACGCTGACGCGGACCTGCTGGTCGCTGATCGCGTACATCACGCGGTAGCGGCCGACGTGGATGCGCAGCACGTCGGCAGTGCCGAACGCGCCCTCGGGGCGCGGGTCGTCGGCGAGGCGGTCGACGGCGGTGAACACTTGTCGCACGCCCTGAGGGTCGTCCTTGGCGAACCGCTCCGCCTGAGCGAGGGCCTCGGGCTCCCAGATGACTTCGTAGCTCACGCCTCATCTCCGCCGAATACGCGGCGGTACGCCTCGGCGTGCGGGACTCCAGCGTTCTCGCCCTGCGCCTGGCGCGCGCGGTAGGCGGCCAGGGCCCGCATCTCCTGTAGTTCGAGGGCGTCGGCGGGGCTGACCAGTATGGCGATGGTCTGGCCGTGGTCGGTGATGGCGACCGGTTCACGGGTGGCGCTGACCTCGCGCGCGATGGCGCCCAGCCGGGCGCGGGCTTCCACGATTGAGTAGGTCGTCTCCGTCATGAACACCACCTTACACAAGTGTGCACATCGGCAGCACGCCAACTCCTTCGCGGTGAGCTGGTCACTTCTCGGCTGTGCGTAATCAGACCAAGATTGTCGTGTCTTTCATATCCGCGAAGACCGTTGCTCTCGGGCCCGATCGACGGCGGCGTGATGGCGGCGATCCGCTCTGGTGAGCTGAGCCCGGCCCCCGAGCCGGCAGGGCCGTCAGGCCGGGACGGGGGTCAGGGCACGATGTAGCCGGCGGCGCGGAACAGTTCGTACCATTCTGCGCGGGTCAGTGGCACGTCCGATCCGAGGGCGGCGTCCGCGACACGCTGCGGTGTGGTGGTACCGATGACAACCTGCATCCGGGCGGGATGCCGGGTGATCCAGGCCGTCGCGATCGCCAGGGACGGCACACCGTACTTCGCCGCCAGGCGGTCGATGACGGCGTTGAGCTCGGGTGGCGCGCCGAGCCGAGGAACGGGCCGTCGAAGAAGCCGGCCTGGAACGGTGACCAGGCCTGCACGGTGATGTCGTGCAACCGGCAGTAGTCCAGGAGCCCGTCGTCACGGCTGACCGACTGCTCCATGCCCTGCATATTGGCCGCGACGCCTTGCGCGACGAGCGGGGCGTGCGTGATCGACAGCTGGAGCTGGTTCACCACCAGCGGCTGACTGACGTGGCGGCGCAGCAGGTCGATCTGCCGGGGGGTGTGGTTCGAGATACCCAAGGCCCGTACCTTGCCTGCCGTGGCTACTCAGATTTTCGGTTCGGGGTGACGTCATGGCGGAGCCGGGATCAGGCCGGTCTCGGCGATGAATCTGTCGAGCAGGCTGGGCTGGTACTGCATCCGTTTCAGGCGGGTGCGGGCCAGTGCGGCGAGCTCGTCGAGGCTGCACGGGGTGAGGTTGCCCAGGCTGTTCTTCAGATGTGCCCACACGCCTTCGGCCGGGTTGAGGTCGGGCGTGTAGGCGGGGAAGCGGAAGACGGTCAGCCACTGCCGGGCCTCGATCAGCTCACGCATCGCGGCGTCGACGTGATGGGTGTAGTTGTCCCACACCAGCACGACGGGCCCGCCAAACTGCTGGTGAGCTGCATCCAGCAACGCGGCGAACTCCTTCTCCCGGAACCCTTTCCGCTCGCCCTCGCGGCCGACCGCCTGGCGTGCGTTGCGGAGGATCTCCGCGGCGGAATTGGTGTGCTGGCGTGGGGACCGAGGGGGAAGCCCTCATCGATCCCCGCTTTACAGTGTGGACGGCAGGTCTTGCTCGACCCAGACGAGCTTGCCGCTCGTTGCGGGGCGGAAGCCCCACCTGCTGGACAACTGGGCAATCAGGAACAGT
>NZ_JBSFJX010000276.1:0-9147 GCF_053598275.1 Streptomyces sp. NPDC001156
GCGGCGTCGTTGGGAAGCGGAGCGCTGGTTCCTGCAGGCGGACGGCGAATCGGGCAAGCGGTTCGGGAACGAGACGATCCGCGTCACCCCGGACGGCGAAGTCTCCCTCAAGCTACCCACCCCGCTCGCCCACCTCGCCAACGCCCCGCACGGCCGGTACGCGCTCACCGGCGCTGCGGTCTTCCACCACCGAAGCGACGAGTGGGCCGACCGCATCACCACGAACCGGGCCGTGGCCTACCGCATCCACTACGACGTGCAGCGCATGCGCTGGTACCTCACCACCTCGTGGACGATCCCGCCAGTCACCACCGTCACCCTGTCCCACGCCCGCACAGGCGGCCTGATCGGTGTCGACACCAACGCCGACCACCTCGCCGCCTGACGCCTCGATCAGCACGGCAACCCGTGCGGCGGGCCGCGCCGGTTCTTCTACGACCTGTCCGGCACCACGGACCACCGGGATGCCCAGGTACGGCACGCACTGATCCGGCCCCTGCACTGGGCGAAACGCCACGGGGTGTCGATCGCGATCGAAGACCTCGACCTCGGCGCGGAGAAAACCCGGGAGAAACACGGGCGCCAGAAGCGGTTTCGGCAGGCGATCTCCGGCATGCCCGTGTCCAAGCTGCAGGCCCGGCTCGTCAGCATGGCGGCCGAACTCGGCATCACCATCATCGCGTCGACCCGGCCTACACCCGCAGGTGGGGCGCCCAGCACTGGCAGAAACCCCTCACCCACACGACCAGGAAAACCAGCCGACACGATGCCGCCAGCATCGCGATCGGCAGGCGCGCCCCGGGGCACCGCATCCGGCGACGGACGACACCGCCTCCTGCCCACCAGAGCGATGGACAGCAGCATCGGACCGCCCAGGCCGCACGCGGCACCCGCGGGCGTGAGGAAACCCGCCCCCGCATCCCCGGACCACGGACCACGGACACGATCCGCTGGGACCAGACGCGGCGCGAACGCGGCAGACCAGGACGCCCAACACCGTTCGGAGCATCCGACTGAGCCCGTGCAACACATGCTCAGTCCGGAGGAACGGTTTCGCCATGCCCCTGCACGGATTCACCCCCCCCATGCAAAGTGATCAACGCATTCACCCCGCAGTAAGCGACTTGGACCTATGAGAGGGCCCGCATCTGAATCTGCGGGCCCTTTTGCGTTCCTCCACTGTCCCAGCAACACTCCCCGATCTTTCAGCTCGTCGGCGAGGCCGACCGCTCGATACGAGCGCGGCGCCCTGCATCACACACCGTGAAGCGCAGGATGCAGAGCGTCCCCTACTCGCGACGAGCTGCAGCTCGAGGGAGAAGGTCACCCGAAGGCGGGGCGGGTCAGCCTGCAACGTAGAGCTTCACCCGGCCGGCAGCCCGACCAAAACCTGAACAACGGAAGCCGTATCAGTCACGACTGCTCCACTGTCACAGAACCGTCTGTCATCCGGTCATTGCATGCAAAAGGGGCACATTACTCCAACCCCACACCGCCGGCTTTCCCAGACTCCCCCTAGGACAGCACTCAATGACCACGACCAGCCTCGACGCAGTGACACTCGGTAAGCAGTTGAACGCGTCTGATATATCCGACACGGCAATCGCGCTGCTCGACGAGCAGGGGACGGTCGCCGCATGGACACACACCGCCGAACGGCTCGTCGGATACTCCGCCAGGGACGCCGTGGGCCGGTCCGCCGCACTCGTGCTGCCGTCATTCAAGGAAGCGACGCCGACGTCAGCGTTCGTCGAGCAGTGTCATGCCGAAAACGGCTGGTCAGGGGCGACAGCGGTGCGCCACCGGGATGGCCGTGTGCTCGACGTCAGCGTGCGAATCACGATGCTGCGCGGTCAGGACGGGTCCGCGCGATGGCTCGCGTCCGTGACCGACACCGTCCCGCAGTCCGGGGACGCGATAGACAGATCGGTGAGGGGGCCGCTTCTCGCCCGCGCGGGGATCGGTGTCGGCATTCGTGACCGGCAGCTGCGATCCACCTACGTCAACGACGTTGCTGAGAGCCACGACGGCATTCCCCGTGACCGACGCCTCGGACGTCGATTCACCGAGGCACTGCCCGGTGCCAATGCCGAAACAATTGAGGCGGTAATGCGGCAGGTCGTCCAAAACGGTGCGACCAAGATCCTTGAGTACCGGACATGGCTGCCGACGAACCAGGGCCCTGAGCATCAGTTCGCGGTCTCGTTCCAGTGCCTCCAGGGTGCCGACGGCCAATCGCTGGGGGTGTGCGTCATCAGCGCCGACATCACCGCGAGCTGGCAGGCGCGTGAGCGCCTCGCCGTCCTCAGCCAGGCCGGTACGCGTCTTGGCAGCACCCTGGACGTGATGCAGGCCAGCCAGGAACTGGCCGACCTTGCCGTGCCTCTGCTCGCCGACTACGTCGCCGTGGACCTGGAGCAATCGATCTCGATCGGGGAGGGGCCCCCGGTCGGCATCAGCGCGACGACGGGCCATCGCCTCCCCACATTCCGGCGGGCCGGTCTGGCCTCGATCCACCAAGGCGTACCGGAATCCCCATGGAAGCGCGGCGAGCCGGTCAACGTACCTCCTGCCTCACCCTTCACCTCCGTGCTGCACGCCGGGAAGTCCCGCCTGGAGCCGGTCCTTGACACCGCTCCGGGGACATGGGTCGACGAGGTGCCGGAACTGGCGCACATGGTCCGCGAATACGGCATGCACTCGATCATGGTCGTGCCCATCCGTGCACGGCGCGCCCTGCTGGGCGTGGCACTGTTCGTCCGTACAACGGATCCCGTGCCCTTCCACGAGGCCGATCTGCTCCTGGCCGAAGAGCTCGTCGGCCGCGCCGCGCGCGCGTTGGACAACGCCCGTCAGTACGCTCGCCAACACAGCGCCGCCCTCGCGCTGCAACGCCATCTGCTCCCCCGCCGGTTGACAGGCGGCACGGCGGTCGAGGTGGCGTCGCGCTACCTGCCCGCGGACGTGGACCACGGTGTCGGCGGCGACTGGTTCGACGTGATCCCGCTGTCCGGCGCTCGGGTGGCCCTCGTCGTCGGCGATGTGGTCGGACACGGTCTCCACGCCGCCGCGACCATGGGCAGGCTCCGAACCGCCGTCCACACCCTCGCCGACATGGAACTGCCCCCCGACGAGCTGCTGGGCCACCTCGACGACACGGTCCAGCGACTGGGCGAGGAAGACGCCGACACCCCGGACCAGGCCCATGTGGTGGCGGGCGCCACCTGCCTGTACGCCGTCTACGACCCCGCCACCCGCCGGTGCACCATGGCATCGGCCGGCCACCCCCCGCCCGCGATCATCGACCCGCAGGGACGGGTCTCATACCCGGACCTCCCCACCGGAGCCCCCCTGGGCGTCGGCCTGGGGGAACCCTTCGAATCCGTGGAGCTGGAGCTGGCCGAGGGAAGCGTCCTCGCCCTGTACACCGACGGTCTGATCGACACCGGCGACCACGACATCGAAAAGGGAATGCACCGGCTGGGCACCGCCCTCGCACAACCGGGCCGATCCCTTGAAGACCTCTGCCACATCGCAACGAAGACCGTCCCCGACCAGGCTCCGTGCGACGACGTCACACTCTTGCTCGTCCGGACCCGTTCTCTCAGCCCGAGCCGGGTCGTCTCCTGGGCACTGCCCGGTGACCGGTCCGCCGTCCGCAGCGCCCGCAACCTGGCGACACGTCAGCTGACGGAATGGGGCCTGGAACGTCTCGAGGACGCCACGAAGCTGATCGTCAGCGAACTCGTCACCAACGCCATCGGCCACGGCACCGGACAGATCGAGCTGCGGCTCATCCGACACCAGGTCCTGACCTGCGAAGTGTCCGACACCGGCCTCTGCCCCCCGCGTCCGCGTCGCGCACGCGCCACGGACGAGAACGGGCGCGGCCTCTTCCTCGTCACCAATCTGTCCCGCAGGTGGGGCTCCCGCTCGACATCGGGCGGCAAGGTCGTCTGGGCCGAACAAGACCTCCCCCACGCCTCAGGCCCCCGATCGGCGGCTGCCTGAGGCGAACCCGCCGACCTCGCGAAGCGGGCTTCGCAGGGGCGTCCGAAACACCTCCGACTCACCCTGCCGCGGGGTCCCCGGCGGCTTCGTGCCGTGCGTCGTGTCCTACCCCGTTCGCCATGGCCCCGCGTACGGAGCGCAGTCAGACGACTGATGCTTGGGCCCGGGGCGAGACTGGTCCCACATCTGTTCAGGTAACAGCGGACCCACGAGGACACATCGCAGAATGACACCACGGCGGCAGACATCACCGTTGACGGTCCATTGCTATCTCGTCAAAACGAGGGCGCCATTCGATGATTGATGAGCCCCTCCTCGTCCGGGCCGCAACCGGCGGACAGGGCAGAGCCGTGACCGACGCGTTGTTGCGTCGCGGTGCCAGGGCGCGGGGTCGGCGATGGCGTGGACGATCCTCGGAGAATGCCCCGCACTCGCCTCAGGCAAGGGATGCAGCGGTCGGGCGTTCGCGATGCCCCGAGACCGTGACCGCCCTGCCCGCCGGTTCGGACCAGCCCCTGGGCGGAGAACTGGGTGGTCATACTGTGTGCATGAATTCAGGGATGCTTGAAGCGATCCTCTACTGCCTGCAGTTCAGTCGCGCGTTGGGCGATGAGGAAGTCGAGCGCATCAGTCGCATGATCCTGGAGCAGCCGTTCTACGACCTCACCGCGGAAGAACAGTACGCAGGGATCGAGGCGGCAATCGCGGTGGACGCCTGGGAGAAGGACCTGTCCTGGCAGCCGCATGACGAACCGTCAGTCCGCAACTTCCTGCGGCGTCTACTGAAACGTCTGGACGCGCTGCGGCCATGGCAGGAGCCGCCGTTCCGCAGCCTTGGGTTCGGCCGCTGGCAGGAGTTCAAGCACGGGACGCTGCTGGCCCACGTACAGCTGTGCTCCCCAGCGCAGGACCAGATGCACGCGCGCCTGCGCACCGTGCCCGAGGACCAGCACCGGTTGCGGGCACTGGTGCTGCGTCTGCGGTCCGGGGACGAAGTCGCCCTGGTGGCACCGCCGCTGCCGAACGGAGACGACGCGGTACTGATGGCGGTACCACCGCACCGGGCCGCACAGAAGGTGATCGAGGCGTTTCTGGCCCATACGGGGTATCCGCCTGGACGGGTGTCCCCCGCGGGCCGGCGGGGGTGGGGGCGACGGAGCGGTGGAACGGTGCCTCCGGGACTTCGGGGCTGACCGAGCAAGCCGGATGGCTCTACTTAACCTGGTATGCGGGCAGTTCACCCAGGTCGGCTCGTAATGACCTTGCCGTAGTCAGACGTGCAACCCCGGCTGGAATCACCAACGGTCATCGGACAGGAGCGGCACGTCGAGGACTGAACCTCCCGCCGGGAGGCGAAAGAGCTTTGGTCCCGCGCCGTTCACACCCTGGACATCGGCGACGACCTGCGCGGATGCCGTCCGGTGGGATCGTGTGCCCTGCGGCCGCCGGGCGCGCCCGAGACCGCGCGTGATCCCGGCCGGTCCAGCACCATGTCCGCACAAGCTTGAGCGACGGCGAGGAACCGATGAACCCGAGCGACGCTGACCGTTCTGAACTGGCCGTCGCCGAACACGACGCCGAACCTGTGGCGGGGGCCAAGCCGCTGCTCGACGCCCCGCAGACGGCTGCGGCGGGGGTGGCTATGTGGATCTTCGTCGTCGGCCCGCCGATCAGCCTGATCGCCGTGGTGCCGTTCGTGTGGGGATGGGGGCTGTCCGCGCTGGACGTCGGCATGGCGGTGGTCGCCTACCTTGTGTCCGGCTTCGGCCTCACTGTCGGTTATCACCGCCTCTTCACGCATCGCTCGTTCAAGGCACGGCGGGGCCTGCGGATCGCCCTCGCCGTCGCGGGTTCGCTGGGGGTCGAGGGCTCGCCGGTCCAGTGGGTGGCAAACCACCGCCGTCACCACGCCTTCGCCGACCGAGAGAGCGACCCGCACTCGCCCTGGCGCTACGGGACCGACACCCGCGCGCTGCTCAAGGGGCTTCTGCACGCGCACATCGGGTGGATGCTTAAGCGTGAGCTGAGCAACCGGGCCAGGTTCGCGCCTGACATCGCCGCCGATCCCGATATGCGGCTCATCGGCCGGCTCTTCGGGCCGCTGACCGCCGTCTCGCTCCTGCTCCCGGCGCTGGTCGGCGGGCTCGTCACCGGCACCTGGACCGGCGCTCTGACCGGGTTCTTCTGGGCCGGCGTGATCCGGATGGCGCTGCTGCACCACGTCACGTGGTCGGTGAACTCGGTCTGCCACGTCGCGGGCAAGCGCCCGTTCGCCAGTCGGGACAAGGCCACCAATTTCTGGCCGCTCGCACTGCTGTCCTTCGGCGAGAGCTGGCACAACTCACATCACGCCGACCCCACGGGCGCGCGCCACGGCGTGCTGCCGGGCCAGCTCGATCCCTCGGCACGCCTCATCTGGATATTCGAGAAGCTGGGCTGGGTCCACGACGTTCGCTGGCCGAGCCCCAGCCGTCTCAGCGCTCGACTTCTGCCCGAGCCGATCGGTTCGCCCGAGTCCGCGGCCTGACGTCCCGGGCGGCGCGCGTCGCCGCGGCGTCCCGCGCCCATGGGACACAGCAACCGGCGCGGGGCGTCCGCGCGCTGGTCTGCACTCCCCGGCTCAGCCGAGCAGCTGTGCCGGGGTGTCGTTTCGACGGGCCACGCGGTGTGCGGCTGCTGTGCGTGAGCCGCGTACAGGTCACGCTGCCCGCGCGGTGCACGGGTCATCCGGCCGAGCACGTCGTCAGCGAGCCGTCGCCCGGTGCTGCCGGACAGCGCCGACCACGATCCCCGCGATCAGGAGGGCCACCCCCGCAGCGAGCCAGAACCAAGGGTTGTACTCGTCCACGCACGACTGACCGGTGGCTGTGGTGGTACACACCGTTCCTGGGCCTCCCCGATTGAGGAAGGCCACGTACAAGAGCGGTACTCCGAGACCGGATATCACACCCTGAAGTCCTGCCGAGGAGCCCCGTCGGGACGCCAGCACGCCAGCCGCCACGATCGTGACGAGCAACAGGTACAGGCCGATGGTGAGCAGGGTCAGAAGGCTGAGCGACCCCACTGCGCCGACGGCGAGCCAGCCGCAGAACCATGGCCAGATGCTGGTTCTCATTCGTTCTCCTCTGTCGACTGCTGTGGCTGAGGGTGCCCTTGCCCGGAAACCTCGTCCGCCGGGGTCACGCCACATATTCGTACTCGTGGTGGGTATCGCCAAACGTTCACGCCTAGTGCTGTGACCGCCGGGTTGCGTTCAGGCCACCTGTGACTCGCAGCGATACCTGGCCACTCACAGCCGTGGAGGGCCACTCCCGAGGCGGCATCGAGCGATGAGTTCCGATACGAAGAGAGGTCTTCTTGGGCGGACGTGCTCGTGAGGTGCCAGTAGAGGCGCCGCCCAGTCCTCGGATCGTGGGCACGTACGAACTCGACCAAGCTTGATGGCCGGTGAGGAGACTCCAGCGTGAGCGACATTGTGGTCCAGAAGATCGTCCGGCCTGAGCGCGCAGCATCGGGCCCGTGGCTGGAGGTGATCGCCTCGAATCTCGATTACCACCGAGCGACCTTCTTGTGGAAGTGCGAGGGCCTCTCGGATGAACAACTGCGGCTACGTCCTGTGTGGTCGTCGGCGTTGACCCTGCTGGGGCTCATGCGCCATCTGCAGGGGGTTGAGCGTGCCTGGTTCCAGCGGACGTTGGCCGGCACGACGCCTCGCTTCTTTCCCTATCGGACCTACGTCACCGCTGACGGTGGCGAGTGGTACGACGAGTCGGACGCTACGCCGGCCAGGGACGTCTACGAGGACTACCTCAAGGCATGCGAGGAGTCGCGGCAGGTATTCGCGAAGGCGACCGTTGACCTCGCGCGCATCGTGCCGAACCCGGAATTCGGTGACACCGATGTGCGGTTCATCCTTGAGCACGTGATCGAGGAGTACGCCCGCCACGTCGGCCATGCGGATCTCCTCCGCGAGGCCATCGATGGCGTCACTGGCGAGTAGCCGACCGCTGCGCCCTACGAAGCATGCCTGAGCACAGCACGCGACGAATCGTTACCGTACTGGCCAGCTACGGCTGAGCGAAATGGCCAACCACCCGTGAGCACAGGATAGTCACCAGAGGTCCCGCGACCGTCCCTGGCCACATATCGCTGGCGGTCACACCGCCGTGGCGAGGGGCCGACCGCCCCAGCGGATGCCCTTCTCACAGCGGATGCGGGCGCGATCCTGGCGTTCGGCGGCCAGGACGTCGCGGTGGCGGGCGTTGGCGTTGCGCCACCGCAGGTAGGCGTGCAACGCCCGGGTCTGCACGGTGTGGTTGGGGTAGTTCGAGTTGGCAATGGTGAACTGCCTCAGCGGTCCGAAGTGGGCTTCGATGGGGTTGGCCCACGAGGCGTAGGTCGGCGTGAAGCACAACTCGACCTTGTTCATCTTCGCCCAGCGCCGGATGTCGGCGCCCTTGTGGGCGGACAGATTGTCCAGGATCACGTAGATCGGGGCGCCGTCGGGCCGGGTGGCGCGGATCGATTTCAGCGCGGCCAGCGTGTTCCCGGCGCCCTTCTTGCGCGGGTTGGCGCCCCACAGGGGGTCGTCGCCGACCGAGTAGCAGCCGTGGAAGTACCGCACGCCGTGGGTGCGGTGGTAGGCCGCCGGCACCCGGTCGGGCCGGGTCTGTTCGGCCCAGCAGCTGCCACCGGTGGGCCGGATTCCCAGTGGGCCGAACTCGTCGAACGCGAAGACGCGGTCCGGGGAGCGGTCGAGGACGGGCTTGATGCGGTCGAACTTGGTGTCGCGCTCGGGGTCGGGGGATTCTTTCCAGGTCTTGGTGCGCTGGAAGGTGATGCCGCGGCGGGCGAGCAGGCCGCGTAATGCCTCGCGGCCGGCACGGATCACCTGGCCGTGGACCTTGCGCAGATATGCGGCGAGCTTGCGCAGTGACCAGCGGGTGAAGGGCTGGCCGAGCTTGCCGGGGCGGGTGGTGGCCGTCTGGATGACGAAGTCCTCGTCGTCAGAGCTGAGCAGGCGGGGACGGCCTCCCGCCCACTGTGCGACATCCCACGGGTTCCCCTGAGCCTCGCCGAGCTCCTAGCCCTGTGGCCAGGGGGTTCTTCCTGCGTCGATGGCTCGACTGTCTGCTG
>NZ_JBSFJX010000277.1:0-9001 GCF_053598275.1 Streptomyces sp. NPDC001156
GTCGGACAATACGACCTCGACAGCACGCGGACCCCGATGCGACATAGAAATAGTCTACAGACTTAGACTCGCCATTTCCGGCGCGTCACACTAGCCCTAGGTGGGTGCCGTCCTACGATGGGTGAAGATCAAATACGATCAAGGAGCGTGAAATGATCTTTATCACGGCCAAGTTCCGGATCAAGCCGGAGCACGCGGAGAGGTGGCCTGAGATTTCGCGGGAGTTCACGGAGGCGACGCGCAGTGAGCCCGGATGTCTCTGGTTCGACTGGTCGCGCAGCCTCGACGATCCGACCGAGTATGTGCTCGTCGAGGCGTTCCGGGACGGCGACGCCGGTGCCGCGCATGTCCAGTCCGGCCACTTCAAGTCGGCACAGCAGACCCTGCCGCCCTATCTGGTCGAAACGCCACGAATCGTCAACGCGGTGCTGGAGCAGGACGACTGGTCCCTGCTCGGTGAGATGGCCGTCCAGGGCTGACGGAGCCGCGGAGGGGGAGGGGAAACGCGCCTGCCGCGTTCTCCCTGGACCGGAACGAGGGTGTCTTGGCCCACCTCTGGCCAAGGCACCCTCGTCGCCGCGTCACGAGGCCCTGCAATGGATCGTCTGCGAGAGGCCGGGGCGGTGGGCAAGGTGCAGAAGGCTTATCAGTGGGTCTCCGATCATCAGGACGCTTTGGGGCGCTTGCAGTTGCCTCGCACGCACGTTGTCAACCCGCGCGAATACCTCGAAAACTGCGCATGGTTGCTCGCGCAATTCGCATGATCACGATGTGGTCTGGGTCGTAACACCCCGGCTCGTCCGGACGTCGATATCCCCGTCGGGGGCCCGGCAGCGCTGCCGTACGATCAACCGCCGACAGCCGAACGAGAGAAAGCACACAGCATCGTGGCTGACAAGCCATCCGAAGAAGCCAGACCGGAACCCGAGTCCACGTCTGAGCTCGGGTCCAGTTCCGGTACCGGGGCGTCCTCGTCCATACCGGACGACGTGTGGGAGAAGTTCGTCCGGGACAGCGAGCGGGACATACGTGCCTCCTCCGCGCCGAAGGAGCCGTCCGCGCGGGCGCGGTTGGTGACCGAGCGGCTGCGGCAGAGGGACGAGGAGGCCGCCCGCCAGGACTCCAAGAAGCGCCGGTGGAGCAGGAGCGGCGACAAGGCCGCCGACAACCAATCCTGGCAGCCCGAAGGCTGGCGTACCGGCCCCGCCTGGCAGGAGATGGAGGGCCGCGCGGCCCGGCGCCGGCGGTGGTGGGGCATCGTCGGCGTTCCCCTCGCCGTTGCCCTCGCCGTCGTGGCGATCAAGCCGTCCCTGATTCCCGGCGACCCCTTCGGCGCCGGCGAGGCGGCCGCGGACACGGCGCCGCAGCTGCCCCCGGAGACCGCGGTTCCCACAGCCCCGCCCTCCTCGGCCGCGTCCGACACACCCACGCCCGAGCGGCCGTTCGCCGGATCCCCCGCCCAGCGGTGGGCCGACGGGGCCGCCGGTATCGTCCTGCCGAAGGCGACGCCGTCCGGTGTGTTCTCCGCGTCGCAGGTGGAGCGCGCGCTGCAGCAGAGCAAGACACTGCTGATCGACGCCAATCTCAGCCCCGGCACCCTGCGCGGTCAGCGGCCCGAGGCGGCGCTCGGCGTGCTCGACCCGCGCCAGCCGGACCTGCTCGACCACCTCGACGCCTCGCTGCGCGCACCGGACAAGAAACACGATCCGCTGGCGCTGTTCAGCCGTTTCGACCCGGACGAGGTCCGGCTCGTCGGCGACGTGGTCAAGACCCGCGGTCGTATGACCTTCGGGACGGCCAATCGCGGATCCCTGGTCGTGCACGCCGACTACACCTTCGTGTACCCGCTGGTGCGGCCGGGGACCAACGAGGTCACCCGCACCATCGTGCGGCGCGTCATCGACCTGGAACTGCCCAACCCCGCGCACTTCCAGATCACCCCCGGCAAGCTCAGCCTCCTCCGCTACGACGAGGACGCGGGCAACTCCGCCTGCCAGATCTACGACGGCTATTTGCACCCGCAGTTCGACTCGCAGCAGCCCACGGGCGCGCCGCCCACCGGTCCCACGACCGACCCCTACGACCGCAGCAAGGATCTCGACCAGGACCGCAGCAAGGCTTGCGGGACGGCCTCCCGTACCTGAGCCGCGGACGTGGTGTGTTCCGTCGGACTACGACGTCACCGAGTCCGAGATCGCGTCCGCCCCGCCGACGCGGGGGTGTTCGGACACGTGGAGCGGCAGGGCCGACAGGTGGTCGGCGACGGTGACGTCGAGTGACTTGTTCCCGTCATGCGCCGCGTCGAGCACGCGCCAGAACGCTTCGGTGTCCATGGCGCGCAGTCTGTCAGGGCGCTGTGACTGCCTCCTGTATGCGAGATGGAGGCTGAAGCGGGCGAAAAGACGCCGGTGGGCGGGGCCATCGTTACGGCCCCGCCCACCGGCGTACTTTGAACTACCTCGGCTCAGTGCCGGCTGACCGTGAAGGGCAGCCGGACATGAGTCGCCGAATCAGCGCCGGCCAGCGTGATGCTGGTCGACCCCGGCTTCGCTGTCCCCGGAACGCTGATGGTCGCGGCAGAGATGACGCCGTCACCGTTCGCGTGCACGGTGATGGAGGCGAGGCCGTCACCGAATCTGATCGTCACTGCTTCGTTCGGCTCGAACCCGGAACCATTGACGGTGATCGCCGTACCGCGCGGTCCCGAGGTGGTCGACAGCAGCACCTGCGGTCGGTACGCCGGCACTGCCGGCTCCTCGGTCACCTGGACGGTTGCCGTCGCCGGTGTCCGCGAGGACTTACCGGCTGCGGTGATGGCGTACCGGCCTGGCTGCGCGTCATCGGACGCGGCGATCGATGCGTGTACCGCTCCCTCCGCCGTGGCCGCGACCGTCAAGGTGCGGGCCGGGCTGGTGCCGAGCTTGACGGTCACCTGCTCGCCGGCGGCGAACCCGCTGCCGTTGATGGTGATCGAGTCACCGGCGGAGACGGTGCCGGATGCCGACGCCGAGATCGACGGCTGCAAGCTCGCCTTGCCCACGGTCACGGTGAACGTCTCAGTGCTGCTCGAGAGCGTGTCCCATGTGGTGACGTGCACCGTGTACGTGCCCTGCTGCACGTACGTGTGTTGTCCGCTTATCGCCCCGGACGAGTCGACCGTGGCGTCATCCGGAACTGTGCCGTCACCCCACTGGACGCGGGCCTGGTAGCCCGTCGAGGCCGGAACGCCACCGGTCACCGAACCGAGGTCCGCCGAGAGGGCCTTCCCCGGGGTGGCCGTCTGGTCCTTGGGGGCGGTGGTCGCCAGCTTGGCGTCCGGCGTGCCGTCATGGGCTACGGCGAACACGTGGATCCGGCCCGTCGAACCCGGGTCGCCGGTCTGCGTCGGCAGGGTCACCGAGACCAGCTTCTTGCCCGCCGGGATCTGGTACGGCGTGGTGGCGAACAGGAACGGCTGGGCGCCGTCCCGGCTCGTGCCGAGCAGCCGGTACGCGGCCTTGGCGACGACGATGTTCCCGTAGGACGGCGTGCCATTGGCGTTGCCGCCCAGCGTCCAGTCGCTCATCTGGATCGGGATGGCGGCGGTGCTGCCGTCACTGAACGTCGCCGTGCCGGTGGTGCTCTGGTTGCCCTGCGTTCCGGCGCCGATGAACGAGATGCTCTTCGCGTCATCCGGCAGGTTGAGCGCGATCGTGCTGCCGTTGCCGGTCGCGTTGTCCGACTGTCCCGCCGGAACCGTCGGCAGCGTGAAGCGCAGCGCCGTTCCAGGTACCTCGTGCTCCTGGCCCTGGGTCACGCCCGCCGCCTCAAGCGCGGCACGCGAGTACGCCCACGACTTGCTGTCGCAGTTCGCCGCGAGGACGCCCTCGTCTCCGATGCACACGGTGTCGAATGCCGCGGTGAGGCTGGAACTCGGCGCGTAGCCGACGTCTACGCCCACCGTTGTCGAGCCCTGGCCGGCGCCGTCGCTCACCGTGACACTGGCCTGGTAGTAACCCGGCTTGTCATAGGTGTGCGAGCCGCTGACGCTGTACACGCCCCGGGAGCTCAGGTCCAGGGTGCCTGCCGTGGCCGGTGAGCCGTCACCCCAGTTGATCGTGGCCTGGTAGCCGCTCGCGGTGCCTCCGGTGACAGTCGCCAGCGGCACCGACACCGCGACGCCGGAGGTCGCGTGCACGCTGCTCGCCGCGGAGACCGCGATGGCGCCGCCACCGAGTTGGACATCGCCGCCGGCGAGCAACTCGACCTCGGCGAGGTTCGTCTGCGCAGCGCCGACGGTCTTGTTCACGACCAGGCGGAACTGTGCGAACTTCCCCAAATTGCCGATCTTGAACGGCCGGGTCTGGCCGCGCGACGAGAAGACCTCGCCCTTGCGGGAGTCGACGGTGGTCCAGGTGATCCCGTCGTTGGAGCCCTGCAACTTCCAATCCGTCGGGTCGCCCGCATTCGCCCCCGAGGTGAGGGTGTAGTACGACGGCATCTGCTCACCGCTGCGGAAAACCCAGTTCACCTGCGGAGTGCCGTCGGTGAAGGTCATCTGCGTGGTCGACGAGTCGTCGAACAGCTTCGACGCGTCCTGCCCGTCGCTCGCGGTCGCGGTGCCGAGGCCGGGGCCCGTGGTGTCCTGCAACGGCTTGGGCACCTCGTTGCCCTTGGTCAGCGACGAAGGCGCGTCGTTCTTGCCGGTGCCCCAGGACGACGGCTTCGCACCCATCTGGAAGTCGATCGTGCCGCCATGGTCGAGCACGGACGAGTCGATGGACACCCCCTGCTGCGTCTTCCCGTTGACCTTCACACTCTGCACGTAGACGTTCTTCGTGCTGTTGTCCGGCGCGTTGACGACGATGTCACCGCTCTCGCGGTGGACGGTCATCTGGGCGAACTGCGGTGAACCGATGGCCCAGTTGGAGGAGCCGGCCTGAAGCGGGTAGATACCCAGCGAGCTGAGGATGTACCACGACGACATCTCGCCGTTGTCCTCGTCACCCGGGTAGCCCTGGCCGATCTCGTCGCCGACGTACAGGCGCTGCAGGATCTCCCGCACGATCGCCTGCGTCTTGGACGGCGCACCCGCATAGTCGTACATGTACGGTATGTGATGCGACGGCTGGTTGCTCATGCCGAGCTGGCCCATGCGCACCGCACTCGCCTCGAGCATCTCGTGGATCGTGCCGCCGTACCCGCCGGGCCTGTCGGCGTTCTCCGGGGTGGCGAAGAACTGGTCCAGCTTCTGCTCCAGTGCCTTCTGCCCGCCGTACAGGTTGGCCAGGCCCTGGCCGTCCTGCTGCGCGGTGAACGCGAAGTTCCACCCGTCGGTCTCGGTGTAGACGCCGCCCCAGTCCCTGGGGTCGCCGGCGAGGAACTTGCCGTTGGCCGCTCGCCCCTCGAAGAACTTCGTGTTCGTGTCGAAGAGGTTGACGTAGTTGCGGGCACGCTCCAGGAAGTACTGCGACTCCTCCTTGAGCCGCTTGCGCTCCGACTTCGGTGTGGCCGGGTCCTTGGCCAGGGCCGCGCCCATGTTCCCGATGCCGTAGTCGTTGATGAATCCTTCCAGCGCCCACGACACCGACTCGCCGGTGGAGGTCGGCGTGTAGCCGAGGAACAGCCCCTTCTCGATGCCCTTGCGGCCGACCTCGCTGCGCCCGGACGCAACGGTCGCGTCCTTGACCGCAGCGTCGTACGCGGCGAGCGGGTCGGGCACCTTGACGCCGTTGAGGTAGGCCTCGGCCAGCGCGACGTTCGAGCTCGTGCCGGTCATCAGGTCGGCGTAACCAGGCGACGACCAGCGGGCTATCCAGCCGCCGTCGCGGTACTGCTGGATGAACCCGTCGGCGATCTTGGCCGCGATGTCCGGGTACAGCAGCGAGTACGCGGGCCACACGGTGCGGTAGGTGTCCCAGAACCCGTTGTTGACGTAGATCTGCCCGTCGACGACCTTCGCACCGGTCTGCGTGGCGGTCGACGTGCCGGTCGGCGCCGACACCGGGCTCGCGTACTGCCAGTGCGGCGCGGCGGCGGTACCGGTGTTCTCCGACTGCGAGTTCGGGTACAGGTTCAGCCGGTAGAGGTTCGAGTACAGCGTGACCTTCTGCGTCTCGGTCGCGCCCTTCACCTCGATCCGGCCGAGCCGGTCGTTCCACGCAGCGGTGGCGGCGGCGTGGATCTGGTCGAAGCTCTTACCGGTGACCTCCAGGTCGAGATTCCGGTGAGCCTGGTCGACCGAGATGAACGACGTCGCGATGCGCATCGTCACTTGCGAGCTCGCAGAGGTGTCGAACGTGGCGGACGTGGCGGAGGACGCCGTCGGCGCGCGGTCGAAGGTGCCGTACACGAACATCCGGCTGCGACCGGCTGACAGACCGCTGCCGTTGTCGACCCAGCCGCTGAACGTGCCGTCCGTGCCGATGGAGAACGTGCCGTTGTAGAAGACGAGGCTTCCGGTGGCCTTTCCGGACGGGAAGGTGAACTGCATGATCCCACCGTGGTCGGTGGGCGACATCTGCGCGATCAGGCCGTTCTGCAGAGTGACCTGGTAGAGGTCCGGCCGCGCGATCTCGTCGTTGTGGCTGAAGGCGAGTGCGCGGGTGCTGGGCGCTCCGGTGAGCGATCCGCCGACCGACACCGGCATGACCGACATCTGGTTGCGGTCACCCATCCACGGGCTGGGCTCGTGCGAGAGCGCAAGTCCCTGCAGCATGGGCAGATTGGCCGCGTTGTTGCCCTGCTGGTAATCGTACTCCCAGGAGTTGGACGTGGCGTTGGTGACCGGCGTGAAGAAGTTGAAGCCGTTCGGCATCGCCGAGATCGGCAGGTTGTTGCCGCGCGAGAACGAGCCCGATGCGTTGGACCCGCGCCGCGTGTCGACGAACTTGGTGAGGCTGGAGCCGTCGATGGACGTCGGCGTGCCCGCCACAGAGATGTCGTCGAGCCAGCCCTGGAAACGAGTCGAGGCGGTTGCCTTGGGATCGTCGTAGGCGAGCAGGACGCGGTCGATCGTCTTGCCGTTCGCGACCGCCCCGATGTCGGACTGGACCGCGTTCCACTGGTCGGCGTAGAGCACCTTCGACGCGCCCTGCCCGGCGGCCGTCAGCGCGTAGCCGTGCTGGTCGACAGGCGAAAGCCCGCTCAGGTAGCTGCCGTCGGTGAAGTGCAGGTCGACCGCCGCGTAGGTGGACGGATACTGAGCGTCCTTGCTCGTGAACTCGGGGAAGATCTTGTACGACAGCCGGGTCTTCGGTCCGACCGGGATGTTGACGTCGAACAGCTTGTTGGTCGCGTACGAGCGACCGTCGGCTTGCGCGCCGCCCGAGTAGCGCAGCGAAGCCACTCCGGTGAATCCGGCTCCTGACTTCATGTTGTAGCCACTGACCGGACCGGCGCCGACGACGCTGACCATCGGGGTGGCCGGCGGCATGACGTTCGAGCCGTCGCTGATGTTCCAGTCGGCGAGCTGGACGATCGAGTCACCGGAGTTCGCGGTGACGTTCAGCCGGTAGTAGCTGTAGGCGGTCGTGTTGGTGAAGCTATAGGTGTTGGTGGCGAACCGCCCGCTGAAGGTTACCCCCGTGCGTGTGTCCAGGTCGGTCCACGCGCTGCCGTCGTTGGACCCCTGCACGGTGAAGTCCTTGGGGTCGCGGCCCGGCGCGTCGTTCGCGGAGGTCAGCGAGTACTTCACCACCGTCGCGGGCTTGGCCAGCCGGTAGGCCACCCAGCCGGTCTTGTCGAACGCCAGCCACTTGGTGGACGGATTTTCGTCCTTGAGGTTCGTGGCGACTTCGCCCGGCGGGTTCTCGGCGCTCGCGGTCACCGCGCTGACCTGGTCGAGCAGGCTGCCGGGCAGTCCGGAGGGGCTCGATCCGCTCAGGTTCGTCTGGATCGGCTTGCCGTTCGCGTCGACCTCGACGGTGCTCGTCGCGGGTTGCGGGTCGGCCGACTCGAACGAGGAGCTGAAGTTGCCGGGCGGCGCCTCGGCGCTCGCCGCGGGTGCGACGACGAGCACGCCCACCGGCAGCGACAGGGCTATAGCCGCGCTGGCCCATCTTCGGAGGGACAGAAGGCGAGCAAAGGGGGAGTAGGACACAACGGGGCCTTTCGTCGATAGGGGTCGAGAGCGCTGAAGGACGGGGCGGAGAACCTGGTGGCCGCGGTCGATCGACCGCGATGGATCGCGCGTACGCCTCACGGGCACTCGGGGGCTTGCCGCATGCCGACCCTGGATCGGCACTCAAGTAGCGGTTTGGCTCCGACGGTGGGTCAGCGCGGCGCGGAGCCAGGTGAGTTGCCGTAGGGGTGCGGCAACCGCCGTGACCACTGCTGTGAGTTGGTACGTAGGCCTTGAACCATGCGGAAGCTCCATGAAGGGATGGCGAACTCGTGGAAGGGCACACCCAGCCAAAGATCGCGGTTAGCCTGATCCTCACGGACAACGTTGTCAAGACTGATCGCGCAACCTCCTTCAAGCAGCACCGTGTCCGGACGCACCGCAGCCGTATCCCGGGCAGCGCCCGTGGGGGAGGCGGTGCGGCTATGCCGCCAGGAACGCGCTGTCGCTCTGGGTGAACCGAAGTCTCACGCCGCCGAGTTGATCCCGGTGATCAATCGGCGCAGCGTCACCGCAGACGTTCCTCGTGCACCCGCACCTTCAACCACCGGTACGGGTTCCGGTCCGCTTCTTCCTCGGCAACTGCGGTGTGCGGCGGGGTCACTTCCGGTCGGCTGTGTTGTGTGGAGCGGTCGACCTCATGTCGGGAAAGAGCGTGTGGACGACCGTCCCGCCTGCGGCCAGGGGTAGCCAATGATCCTTCCGCTCACAGGAGTTCTTACGACGTGGTGCGCGATTGAGGGTGGGGCGTGCTGGCCTGGCGGTTCGGCTTGGGGGTGATCACCTCTCGGCACTGCGGTCGGAGACCAGGCCGGCGATGGCGAGGTGGGTCTGGTCGTAGTACTCGCGGCGGCCGAGGTAGCGCTGGAGGGGGCGCCACTGCTTGTGTTCGGCGTTCGC
>NZ_JBSFJX010000278.1:0-8870 GCF_053598275.1 Streptomyces sp. NPDC001156
TACTGCTTGCTCTTGGTGTGCAGTCGCTCCGAGAGGCGGCGCAGGCGGTGCTGCTTGGCAAGCACACCGGCGGCCCGGAACTGGGCGCCGGCACCGAGCGCAGTGATCCGCCCATCGCCGTTCAATTTCACGGCGCCCGCGCTGAGGAGCGTGTTCAGGCCCCAGTCCACACCGAGCGCCACCGAATGACCGGTGCGGCTGGCCTTGGGGACGGCGTGGGTGTACGCCAGGTCAGCGCGCACGGTGTCACCCGCGAGGCGGAGGGTGGGAAGGTGGAGCACCGCCGATGCCGGGACCGTAGGCGGCAGAGCGATGGGGCAGGCCACCCAAGTCCAGTCCCGGTATGCCTGCGGGTCGGGGCGGTTGGGCAGCTGAAGCCGTAGCAGCGCCTGCCCGGCGTCGGTTTCGGAGCGTTCGATCGTGGCCTGCTGCCCATCGCATGCGGCGAGCAACAGCAGGCGCGCCGCCTTCGGGGCGCCTTCAAGTTCGAACACGTCCACGGGCAGACGGCCGTTGATCTTGAGATACGTGGCGGCCTGCCGGGTGCGGGCCTTGATGATGCTGGACGGCAGATGCTCCCCGCCACAGATCGCCGCCCGAACCTGATCCCACTCTCTCGGGGTGCGCTTGCTCGGATCGGCCGGCCACGTCGCCAGCACCCCGGCAGTCAGGTCAGCGCGCCACTTCACCGAGCGAAGCGCCCGCCCGGCCTGCTCCTGGGCCATGCGCACGATCCGGTCGTTGACCTTCACGCCCTCGGGCGGGGCGGAACTCCAGCCCAGACGGCGTAGCGCCATCCATGCGTTCGACGGCAGATTCCGGCCGCCCGCGTCGACGCCGGCAGCCAGCACATCAACATCGCCCGTATTCCAGTGTGCGGCCAGCAGGGCGGCGGCCAGGTTGGACACGAGATCCGCGCACCAGCCGACGCGCAACGTCACAGCGGACAGCGACAGGCGTTCGCCGGTCTTCTCATCCACGCCTGTGCGCACAAGGGTGCGGGCGCACGCGGTGCGGGAGGTCTCGCCAGCGGCGAGCGCCAGCTTCCGGCTCACCGGTGACTACCGGCCTGGCATTGCCCGGATTCGGCCAGCAGGCGACGCCGGTTCTCAGCCGACCGCATCCCGTACAGGCGGCCGGCGAACGTGGTGACCAGCGACACGAAGTCCTCAAGGAGTTCGTCCCGGCCGCCGAGCTTCTTCGGGTGCAGCACCTCAAGACTCGCGCCGTACACGGACAGCAGGTGCCTGGGCCAGCCGACACCGAACCGGGCGAGCCGGTCCTCGTGCGTGACCCGCACGACGGTCACCGAGCCGTCAGCAACGGCCCGCAGGAGCCGGCTCAGACCGGGCCGGTCCTCCCGCAGGCCAGAGGCTCGGTCACGGAAGACCTTGACGATCTCCCCGGTGGAGGTGGCCCGCAACTCCTTCTCCTGCGCCTGAAGCGAGAATTCCGGCCCGTGGGAGCCGGAAACGCGCACGTACAAGCCCTCCAGGCGGACACACTCGCCACCGGTCGAGACCTTCATCGCCTCCACATCGATCGAGGAGAACCGGCGCCCACGCCCAACCCAGGTCAGCGGAATCTTCCCCGAGTCAGCCCAAACCCGAAACGTCGCCGGGTGAACACCCAAACGTCTGACGGCCTTTGAGAGTCGAAGAAGTTCCACGCGATCACCGTACGATCACTGAAGAACTCTAAGCAAATTGATGAGCCTTCCGCTCCTTGCTTTTGAGCGCTTAGAGGTTGTTTCTTATGGGGTGTCGACGCTTGGCGGTTGGGTCTGAGTGTGTGCCGTCTGGGCCAGTGATAGAACCGGCGTAATGCTGCTCAGCCACCGCGGGCACCGAGAGCGAACGCGATCTGCGAGAGAGCCGTGGGCACCCAGCACCAACTCGTATTTTCGAGCGGTACAGGGTTCTACTTCTCTACGTCTTGGTCGCGCAGCAGCCGGCGACCGAGGTCGTCGGCCCATTCCTGGGCCCACGCCATCAGCTCGTCGATCATCTCGGGGTTCGCCCCGTACGCCTCGAGCTCGGCGTCGTCGAGCCAGGCAACCGCGGTCAGTCGGGTCTGGAGCGACTCGAGGTCGAAGCGGTCGCGGGCGTGGCGGCGGCCGAATTCCTCGAGGTCGGTCGTGTCCAGCGTCGCGAGGCGGCGAACACGTCCAGGTCGTCACGGGCCAGGCCCCGCTCGGCGAGGGCGCGGACCTTCGTACCGACGACGTCCTCCTCGGCGAGCACCGGGCCGTAAGGGCTGGAGGCGGTCGGCCGGGTTAAGACCTCCTTGAGGACGTCGACCTCGCAAGTCTCCCGGGCGTCGGAGCGGGTGTCGATGGCGTTGAGGCGTGCGGAGAGCGGGGCGACTTCGATCACCTCGATCTGCCAGCCGCGCTCGGTGAGCCCATCGGTGAGGGTACGGACGATCTCGTCCATCGGCGCGGGGTTCTCGGTCGCGACATCCAGATCCTGGCTGGGGCGGGTGAGGAGTTCGTGGGCCTGGACGGCATACCCGCCGGTGGTCGCCAGCGGGTACGGGGAGCCGATGGCCAGGACGTCCGCCAGCAGGCGGGCGTGCAGGTCGGGAAGTCTCACGCGGCCGCCGGGCCGTGATGGGTACGCCGTCGCCGGGCCGGGGGTTGGGCGGGAGGCACGTCGGCCAGAGCCCGCAGCTGGGGGAACTGGTCCTCCCACACACCGCGGACCGTGGTCGAGACCAGGATCCGCAGGGTGGGCCACAACCGCAGGAGGATGTCGCGGTTCAGCAGCGCGCACAGGTCCTTGCGCATGCCCTCGGCGAGGACGGTGCGGTACAGGCTCATCCGCTGACGCTCGTTGGCCAGGTCGAAGGCCCGCAGCCCTGTTGACCAGACAACAGTGGCGGGCGGTTCCACGACGCCTTCCGCCGGCCCGTGCAGTTCGTCGAGCGAGTCCGGCAGCCGACGCCGGAACTTCTCCCGGTACAGCTCCAGATCCGTGCCGTCCGAGCCTGAGCTCGCGGCCGCGCCTGTAAGGGACGGAGCGGGAGCTGCGTGCTGCGGTACGGCGGGCATGCCCCCATGATGTTGGCTGCCGCCCGGCGCCGGGCGGCAGCGGGGAAGAAGACGGTCAGGCGCGACCTCCGCGAGCAGGGGCGGCCCCGTGCACGTGCGAAGGGAACGGACGCCCGTACTCCTTCGTGCTCGTCGACGGTCCGGCGCTGCCGCAGCGGGTTCTGGTCCCTCGATCACGGCAACTCGCAAGACCCACGTAGTCCGCATCGCCCGTAGGGTGCGAACATGACCGCCCCCGCCCCACTCACCACCGGCCAAGCCGATCGGCTTGTCACCGCGCTCCGACAGGGCCAGACCCTGGACGACGCAGTGGAGGCGCTGCGCCTCGACCTGTCCGCGGTGTGGGCCCGGGCGCGCACCGACGCCCGGCTGACGATCGCCCTCGCCGGCCAGGACCCCGACGCCTTCGACGAACGTGCGAGGATCGCGCGGGCCGACTACCTTCGGCTCCTCGCCCTGGGCGTGGCTCCGAGTCGGGAGGAGCTGATCCTGGGCTCTGGCCGTGCAGGAGCCCGCCCAACAAGATCACGACTTACGGCTGCCGTGACCCTGAACGACACCAAAGCCCTGGAACCGATCCACCAAGCGCTCCGTCGCCGTGAGTCGCTCCCGAAGCGGCATTACCTCGACTCCGGCTACCGCAGCGCGGAACTGATCGTCGGCTCGGCCAAGACCTACGGCGTTGCCTTGGTCACCCCGGTCCTGCTGGACACCTCCCGCCAGGCCAAGGCCCGGGAAGGCTTCGCCGCCGACGACTGCACCATCGACTGGCCAGCCCAGCAGGCCACCTGCCCGGCAGGGAAGACCAGCGCCACCTGAAACCCGGTCGTGCACAACGGCACCTCCAAGACCGTGGTCACCTTCGCCGCCCTCGACTGCATCCCCTGCCCCTTTAATGATCAGCAGCCCGGCCGTGGCCAGGTTCGCAGGCCGGGCAACCGCTGGAGCTTGGGCAGGCTCGGGTGCTGCCGGTAGTGCTGGAGCGGGCTCCGAGGCCGTGACCTGCTTCGTAGCCGGTTCGGTAGCGCGCGTGGCGTATGCCGAAGCGGCGTTGACCTGGTTCGCCATCGCCCTCATGGCCTCCCTGGGTGAGGCATCCTCGCCGCCGGGTGGCCCGCACTGGCCTTCTTCGGCGGCACCCGCCCCTCCATCTCCCTGACCAGGGCGCCGAGCAGGTCGGAGCCCTTCGCGGGGTCGGTGGCCAGCGCGGAGAAGCACGACGCGAAACGGCGCCTGTTCCAATCCGCGCGCTCGTTCGGTGATATCGGCATCGACTTCACGTCGGCACCCTCACCACACTCGGCAGCTCTGCAAGTAACACGCCGTCACCACCCTCGATTAGGTGACCCGTCGTCGTACTCACCAGGTGACTCCTTCGAGAAGAAACACACCCAAGTCATGGCAATTCTCATCGTGTTGACACCCTGGTGGTTCGCAGGCGGCGCATGTGTCGCAGCTGGGACATGTCGCAGTTGTGACAGGCAAATCCAGTGACAGATTCAGTTGCCTGAGCGAACCATTTCTACGGCTTGTGACCTCTCGACTGCACGAAAGGTGCTTCTCTGATGGCTTGGACCCGCCTGACGGCGGCGATATCGACAGGATTGTTGCTGGTTGCCGGAGGTGTGCCGGCTGTCGCCGCGGCGGCGGGGACGGCAGCCACCGGGACCGCCGCTGGTCCTGATGCCGTGCCGGGGGCTTCCTCGGTGACTGTGCGGCTGGTGACCGGTGACCAGGTGACCGTGACGACGCTGCCCGGAGGGCGCCGCACCGCGTCGGTGCAGCCCGGACCCGGGCGCGACCACATCCCCTTCCAGACGCTGGAGGGCGACGACAAGCAGCTGACCGTGCTGCCGTTCGACGCCGAGGCGCTGGTGACCGCCGGGACGCTGGACCGACGGCTGTTCAACGTGTCGGCCCTGATTGCCGAGGGCTACGACGAGGCCCACACCTCCGTGCTTCCGCTGATCGTCTCCTCCGGGCCGTCACGGGTCGGGGCCAGGGTCACCGTGCAGGCGACGAAGGCGGCCGCGGCCACTGCCGACCGGCTGGTGGCGTTCAATGAGGCCGCGACGCCCTCCCGTACTCTGGAGAGCATCCACGCGCGGTCGCTGCGGGTCGCCGACCACGACCTGAACGCGTTCTGGAAGACGCTGAACCCCGGCGGGACGTCGGACGCCGCCCGTGCCGCGGTCACCCCGCGGATCTTGCTGGACGGCAAGGTCAAGGCCGTGCTGGACCGCAGCACGGCGCAGATCAACGCCCCCACCGCCTGGAAGGCCGGCTACGAAGGCCAGGGCGTCAAGGTGGCCGTGCTCGACACCGGTGCCGACGCGAGCCACCCCGACCTGGTCGGCCGCATCGCGGAGGCCAAGGACTTCTCCGGCAGCGGGAACACCGACGACCACTTCGGCCACGGCACGCACGTCGCCTCGATCGTCGGCGGCACCGGCGCCGCCTCCGGCGGCACCCGGCGCGGCGTAGCGCCGAAGGCCGACCTGCTGATCGGCAAGGTGCTGGACGACAACGGTTACGGCTCGGAGTCGGACGTCATCGACGGCATGGAGTGGGCGGCCGGCGAGCACGCCAAGGTCGTCAACATGAGCCTCGGTTCGGACGAGGACACCGACGGCACCGATCCGCTCAGCCAGGCCGTCGACAACCTGACCGCCTCCACCGGCACGCTCTTCGTCGTCGCGGCGGGCAACGCGGGCCCGGGCCCGTCCACCGTCGGTGCGCCGGGAGCGGCCGACGCCGCGCTGACCGTCGGGGCCGTGGACAGTGACGACTCCCTCGCTCCCTTCTCCAGCCGTGGCCCGCGCCTCGGCGACGACGCGGTCAAGCCCGACGTGACCGCCCCCGGCGTGGGCATCGTCGCCGCCCGCGCGGCCGGCACCACCCTGGGCGACCCGGTCGACGCCAACTACGTGGCGCTGTCCGGGACCTCCATGGCCACCCCGCACGTCGCCGGCGCCGCCGCGCTACTCGCCCAGCAGCACCCCGACTGGAGCGCACAGCAGCTCAAGGACGCCCTGATCAGCACCGCCCACACCGTGTCCGGCAGCAAGGTGACCGAGCAGGGCGGTGGCCGCATCGACCTGGCCGCGGCCATCGGCCCGGTCACAGCCACCGGTTCCGTCACCCTCCCTCCGCTCCAGATCGGCGGCACAGGGGGGCAGCAGCAGGCGGCCACCGTTCACTACACCAACACGGGTGACCGCCCGGTCACGCTCTCCCTGGCCCTCGGCCTGGCCACCGAGGACGGCAAGGCGCTCCCCGACGGGGTGGTCAGCCTCGACTCCAGCACCGTGCAACTGGCCCCCGGCGCCACGGCCGAGGTGCCACTGCGCACCGACGCGACGCACGCCGTCCGCGGCAAGTACTACGGATACCTCACCGCGAAGTCCGCCACCGGCGCCGTGCTCGCCCACACCACCCTCTCCCTCGTGGTGCACACCCCCCTGCACCGGCTGACCGTGGTCTACCGCAACCGCGCCGGCCAGATCGTGCCGGGCGCACTGCCGACCATCTGGGGCCCTGACGGGTTCGTGAACTACACGGACCCTGACGCGGGAGTCGCCGTCGTGGAAGAGGGCACGTACTACGTCAGCTCCAGATTCTACGAGCGGACCGCTCAGGGCGGCACCAACGTGGGCCGAGTCGTCGTCCCCGAGGTGAAGGTCACCAAGGACATGACGGTGACTGTGAACGCCGCCGACCTCACCGAGGTGAAGATCCACACGCCTCGCCCCGCCGAGCAGCGCGGTGTCTTCACCACCTCGTACTACCGCCGGATCGACGGTCACGGCCTGATCCAGGGGGCCCTGTACTTCGACAATTGGAACCTCTACACCAACGCCACTGCTCCGGTCACCGACGGCACCTTCGAGTTCTCCCTGCGCACGCAGTTGGTCGCCCCGCAACTACGGGCGAAGGTCTCCGGCAGCTCTCAGGAGTTCACCCCGTACTACCAGCCGACCTCCCCGGTCTTCGGGGACCAGGGCGCGCGGCTGACCGCCGTGGACGCAGGCACAGCGGCGGCGCCCAACTTCAGCGACGTGCGCGGCAAGCTGGCCGTCGTGCAGGACGACAACTCCGCACCGTGGGACCGACGGGCTCTCCCGCAGGCAGCCGCCAACGCGGGGGCCAAGGCGCTGTTGGTGGCGCAGCCCGAGGGTTTCTCCGACTGGACCCGGTGGCAGCCGGACGGTGACCGGATGGCCCTGCCCACCATGCAGACCTCCTGGGAGAACGGGTCGGCTCTGCTGGAGCGCATCAAGAAGGGCACCACGACGATGGAGTTCTCCGGCACGGTGCGCAGCCCGTACCTGTACGACCTGATGCAGGTCTCGAAGGGTTCCCTCCCCAAGCAGCTGGTCTACACGGTCTCGAAGCGGGAGAGCGCGGAGGTCCGCAGCACGTACACCCGCACCGGTGCCTCGTCCTGGGCGAGCGAGCAGCGTTTCGGGTGGCGGCCGTACCAGGACACCGCGTGGGACCAGTACAGCCGCTACGTTCCGGTGGGACAGGAACGCGTTGAGTACGTGAGCGCCGGGGACACGCTGTGGAACCACGTCGTGCACCACAACGTCGTCTTCGACCCCGACATCCCGCTGCAGGCGGGCATGCAGGACGCCCCGCACACCTACCCGCCCGGCCAGCGCACGACGGAGCGGTGGTTCGGAGCGGTGGTCCGCCCCTCCATCCCGCGCGGTGAGTCCCGGAAGTCGGTGCGCAACGGCGACACCCTGTCGGTGTACGTTCCCGAGTTCACCGACTCCGGCGCCGGCCACTGGTCGTTCGCGGAGGCCGACCCCGGCGCCCGGGCCGCGGTGAACGACACGGCCTCGGCGGTGCTGTACCGCAACGGGCAGCAGGTCACCCAGTCCGACAACGGCGCCTGGGGCAACTTCGAGGTGCCCGCGGGCAACGCCGAATACCGGCTGGACCTCACGACCGCCCGCACCTCGGACGACTGGCACTTCGGCACCGGCACGCACACGTCGTGGACGTTCCACTCGGACACCGCGGCCGACACGGCCCTGCTGCCGCTGCTCCAGGTCGACTACAACGTACCGGTCGACGCACAGAACGCGGTGGGCCCGGCGCGCACGCACACCCTCGGCCTGACCGTCCGCATGCAGGACGGCATGCCCGCCCCGCGCGGCGTGACGCTGAAGGTCGAAGCCTCGTACAGCGACGGGAAGAGCTGGACCACCGCGCGCACCGCGCAGGACGACAGCGGCGACGGGCAGTTCACCGCCACCGTCGAGCGGCCCTCGAGCGTACGCGGCGACGCGTACGTGACGCTGCGAGTGACCGCGACGGACGCCGCCGGCAACAGCGTCCAGCAGACCGTGAACCGCGCCTACCTGCACCACGGGACCGAATGAGCCGCCGGGATCGCTGACACAGACCATCCCGGCTGAACCGCGGCGGGTGCCAGGAGATTTGGGCCCTGGCACCCGCCGTACCAACTACACGAAACAGCAATCCGTCTGTCCCGCTGTGCAAGCCCCCGGGAAATCGAGGAAGGCGGCTCGAGGCGGCAGGCCTCACCGCGATCGAAGAGACCGTCTACCGCTTCCTAGTAGGACTCCGTTAAGCGAGGCGGTCCACGACGACCATCGCCACATCGTCTGCCAGGGAACCCTCCGTGTGGCGGATCAACTGCTGGTGCAGATGTTCCAGGAATTCCTGGGGGGTGTGGGCGGGCATTGTTGCCATGACGTCTGGCAGGGCGAAGAAGTCGTTGTGGCGGTTTCGGGCCTCGATCACACCGTCGGTGTACAACAGCAGACGGTCACCGGGTAGGAAC
>NZ_JBSFJX010000279.1:0-8846 GCF_053598275.1 Streptomyces sp. NPDC001156
GCGGCGGCCAGGGCCTCGCCATACAGGGAGCGTGCGTCGGCGGGCCTGCCGGAGTCGTATGAAAGCCAGCCGGCGGCGATGCTCAGGTGGCCGGTTGCTGAGCGCAGTTGGCGCTCCGTGCGGTCAGTGAGCCGCCCGTCCTGCATTCAGCCGTACGCCTGGTGCAGAGCCTGGGACGCCTTTTGGCGCAACGCGGCTGACCCGTGATCGTGGTCGTGGGCGTAGATCGTGCTGACGGCCTGGTGGACGGCACGGACGTTGCGGGTACCGATCCGGCCTGGGGGCTGGTCGTCCGCTCCGGACAGCAGGGGGAACAGGGTCACGGCGGCGCCTGCTCCGTCGGTCAGGAAGGCTCGGCGGTCCACCGGTTCCCCCTCCCGCCAGCCGGGTCCGTTCGCCGCGGCCAGGGTGGTGGTCCGGAAGCCCAGTTCGGCCATGGTCCGGCCGGTCATTCTGGTGAGAATGCGACGGTACACGGCGCGGGGCAGCTGGACTTCCCCGTCTTCTCACGCGGCCACCAGACGCGCGGTGCACGCGACCGCCTCGCCCATCTCCTCCCCGGCCGCCACGACACGCCGCGCGAACTCATGGCGGGACATCTGTAACTGGTCTTCGCGCAGCGCGCGCAGTTGGGCGTTAGGGGTCTTGCGGCGGTCGGCCATACCGGCTCCGGGGCGGCATCCAACAGGGTGCGGCAACGGTACCGCCTGTCTGTCTTCTTCCCCTGTCTTGGAGTTCACTCCACAGGGGCGGCTTCGGCCCGACTTACATCGCTCTTGCATCGCGCTGGCGTCGCACTAACCGCCGCTCGGCTGGTTGCGTGGATCGTGACGTGACGAGCGATCAGGAGGCCACCGTGACGACCGCAAGTAGTGGCTTGGCCGTGCCGCGTGCGACCGCGATGCCCAGCGGACCGGGGAAACCCGGACCCCTGGAGGTGGTCGACGCGGACACGATCCGGGAGACGTACGAGGCGGCCCTCGGGGCGCCGGCGCCCGTGCCGAAAGAAGAGCGCGCACGCTCGGCGAACTCCTTCATGGGCACGTCCGGCTCCTCTTTACCGAAGTCGCGGCGTACGCGCCCCGCATGCAGGGCGAGCAGCAGCGCACCGCGGTGCACGTCATGACCCGCACCCGCCACCTGCTGGAGGCCGGGATCGGCATCTCGCCCATGGACATCTGGAACCTGGCCACGCAGTGCCGGGCCCTCCTTGCTCTCTACCAGCACCCCGGCCCCCTGACCGGCGGCTACATCACTGAGGTCCTCTCATGACCCGTAGGACCACAGCACAGCCCCGCAGCACCGGGTATCCCGGCTACACCCAGACAGGGGACCGCGCTCCGCAGACAGCGGAGGAGGGCCGGAAGCTGGCGCGGGTGGCGCTGGCTGCCTGGAGTCTGGTCGACGATGCGGAGACAGCGGCGCTGGTGATGTCCGAACTCGTCGCGAACGCGGTCCGGCACGCGCGCGGCCCCACGATCCGTATGACCGTAAATCGCCCGGCGGACGATCGGGTGTACGTGGCCGTGGTCGACCGGGAGCCCCGCCGGCTGCCAAAGCTGCGCATGCCCGCCGCGGACGTCCTGCAAGGCCGGGGGCTGCTCCTCGTGGACGCGCTCGCCGCCCGATGGGGCTACGACTTCATGGGCACTGGCGTGCATCCGTGGGGCAAGCGCGTGTGGGCTGAGCTGCAGGTGACTCCGTGAAGTCACGCGCGCTGGTCGCCGAGACCGTGACCCTGGCGGTCATCGCCGGATCGCTCGTCTCCGCGCTACTGATCGCGGTCGCATAGCCCCTCTCCTGACCTCCCTTGGGAGCGTCGT
Source organism: Streptomyces sp. NPDC001156 (assembly GCF_053598275.1). NCBI lineage: Bacteria > Bacillati > Actinomycetota > Actinomycetes > Kitasatosporales > Streptomycetaceae > Streptomyces > Streptomyces sp. NPDC001156. Next base: position 1,824 of record NZ_JBSFJX010000279.1, read on the forward strand.
CCAGCGCCATTCCCCGTGCTTTGGGCCTGGACGATGCCGGAGCCCTGGCGGATGCACCCCCGCCCGCGCAGCCGCCAGGGCTCCCGCGTCCAGTCTTACGGAACACACGGGCCAATCGGTCGGTGGTCTTGGGGTGGGCAGTGGATGCCTGGTCGATCCACACCGTGCGGCGCTCGACGTCGACCAGGTACCAGATGCGCCGGCCGGCGGTGTTCCCTGTCAAGTTCGTCTGTTCAGAGGTCGTTAAGTCCCGTTCCTGATGATGTGGTGTCGCCCGTTCGTGAGGCTGCCGGAGGATGACGTGCCCCGGCACTGCGCACTCGCCTGCATCGGCGAGTCCCGCGTCAAGCTGCGGGCCACGGTTGGTGACGGGCCGGACCGGGCCGTGGCGTACGCCCGGAGGCTGGCGCGCTCCCTTACGGCCTTGTGCGACCACTACGAGGCGCTGACCGGCGTGGAGATGTGTCTGGCCTGCGACAGGCCGATCAGAGATCGCGAGGACTCGGTTTCGTAGGGGCAGGTCAGTCCCTCCGGCGGAGCCGCCTGCGCAGGCCACATCCACACGCGGTGCGCCCATACCGTGCGCCGCGGGTGATGACAACCCACCGCGCCCGGTGAATACGGGCCGGGGCCCATGGTGGCCGCTTCGGGTCAGGGCCGCACCAGCGCCCGCCTCACCGAAGGCTGGAGCACAGCCACGTTGGCCATCCCGCCGAGAGGGTCTCGCCGGGGGGCGGGGCCACGCACGCCCGCCAGGCTGCCGCCCCCTGAACGGGTCGAGCCTGGGGCGGCCGCCTCACGACACCGTTCAACACTCACCGCGATGGGAACCATCCAATGACCGCCAGCACGGCCAGCGCAGCAGACCCGGCCGCGAGCCGGCTCGTGCCCTATAGCACCAGCCGCGAGGGCGAGCGCCCCGACCTGCTGCTATCGCTGCGCGGCATGCGCGGCCCGAAAAGGGTGAGGATTTCGGATCTCGCCGGATACCGCGGCGTTATAGGACGGAAACAGCCGGCGCTTAATTTCTGTCTCCCGATAGAAATCCAGCCGCCGGAGACCGCATGTCCGACGCCGCTCCCGCCCTCGCTGACCTCCGCGGCGTGTGGTTCCGCTCGCTGCTCGTCGACGCCGGCGGCGGCCGTGACACCACCACTTCGGTCACCTGGGTGCAGGGTCCCACCCGCTACGCCGACCTTCGGCAGCCGGCCGACCGCCCCCAGCCGCACGGCATCACGGGTCTGGCCGACCTCAGCGCCTCCCAACTGCTCGACCTGACCGCCCAGGAAGCCTTCGCCGGCCGGCTGCGCCGCCTCGACGACGCGTACCACTGGGACCGCTCCTTCGACTTCGCCCCGGTCGCGCTCCCCGACTCCGGGCGACTGCACCGGCAGGGTCCCGCCCTCATCGAGGAAGGGCTTCACACGCCGTACGTGGAGCACTGGCACCCCGCGCCCGAGTCGGGCCCACCGCATGCCGCCCTCGATCTCACCGACCCGGAAGACGGCCGTGCGGGCCTACTCGTGCGCACCGGAAGTTGGTTCTGCTACGTGCGCGACCGCGCCGTACCCGTCCCCGTCGGCGCCCCGCTCGCCGACCTTGTGCGCGGTGCGGCGGACCTCTCCCAGGCTCGCCTGCTGGTCGACCTGGAGGTCTCCCTCGGACGGATCGCCACAGGCCGCTGGACCGTGCGGTGCTCCACACTCCCCCACCGCGTCGGTGCTGAGCTCGCTCCGCGCCTGCTCCCCGGTGAGCGCCTTTCCATCGCGGACACCGGACCCGGCGGGACCCCCCGCACCCGGGTCTTCGCCGTCACCGCAGGCGAAGGCGCGGTCTTCGCCCTCACCGCCCATGCCTCGAAAGGAGGCCACAGTTGACCGCGCCCTCCGCCTTCACCCGCATCCCCGTCGTGGACGTCTCGCCCCTGTCGCACGGCTCGCTCCAGGCGCGACGACGCGTCGCGCATGCACTCGGTCGCGCGGCCCGCGAGGTGGGGTTCATGTACGTCACGGGCCATGGCATCCCGGACGGCCTCTTCGACGACCTGCTGCGCACGACGAAGGAGTTCTTCGCCCTGCCCTACGAGGACAAGATGCGCTGCTGGATCGGCGCCTCCCGCAACCATCGCGGTTATGTGCCCAAGGGCGAGGAGGTCTTCGCGGGCGGCTCTCCCGATCACAAGGAAGCCTTCGACCTCTCCATCGACCTGCCCGCCGACGACCCGGACTACCTGGCCGGGAACCCGCTCCTCGGCCCGAACCAGTGGCCCGATCTGCCCGGCTTCAAGGAAGCGGTCACCCGCTGGTACGACGCGGTCTTCGACCTCGGGCGGACCCTCTTCCAGGGCTTTTCGGTCGCTCTCGGCCTCGCCCCGGACGCCTTCGACCGGTACCTCACCAAGCCCCCAAGCCAACTGCGGCTCATCCACTATCCGTACGACCGTTCGACCCAGGACCGGCCGGGCATCGGCGCGCACACCGACTACGAGTGCTTCACCCTGCTGCGGCCCACCGCTGCAGGGCTGGAGGTCATGAACGGCGCGGGTACCTGGATCGACGCACCGCCGCTGGGCGACGCCTTCGTCATCAACATCGGCGACATGCTCGAACTGTGGACGGGCGGCGAATTCGCCGCCACGACCCACCGGGTGCGCAAGGTCAGCGAGGAGCGGTACGCCTTCCCGCTCTTCTTCTCCGTTGACTACGCCACCCGGGTCGCGCCGCTGCCCGGCTTCCCTGAGGTCCCCGGAGTCAGCGAACTCGTAGCCGGCGAGCACCTGTTCGCGCAGACCGCCCAGACCTTCCGCTACCTCCGGCAGCGCGTCGCCGACGGCGAGATCTCCCTGCCGGGCAGCGCGCTCGCCCTGTCCTCCTTCGGCCAGGAGGCGCGGCAGTCCTCCCCCTCCGACTGACCGCCGCTCAGCCCCGCCCTCTTCACCGTCGAAAGCTCCCAGACGAAAGCAGGTACTGCCATGTCCGCCACCGCTCCCAGCGACGTACGCCCCGACCCCCCGTCCGCCCCCGTGAACACGGCGGCCGACGGCTCGCTGGAGACCTTCGGCTATCGCCAGGAACTCCACCGGACCATGGGCCGTTACGCCTCGTTCGCAGCCGGCTTCTCCTTCCTGTCGATCCTGACGACCGTCTTCCAGTTCTTCGCCGTCGGATACTCCCTCGGCGGCCCGGTCTTCTTCTGGACCTGGCCCGTGGTGCTGGGCGGGCAGTTCCTGGTGGCCCTGTGCTTCGCCGAGTTGGCCGCCGGCTACCCGATTTCCGGGGCCATCTACCAGTGGTCGACCCGGCTGAGCACTCCGGTCTTCGGCTGGTTCGCGGGCTGGATCATGGTGATCGGGCAGATCGTGGTCGTCGCGGCGGCGGCACTGGCCCTGCAGATGGTGCTGCCGCCTATCTGGTCCGGCTTCCAGGTCATCGGCGGCGACCCGGCGCCGCTCTCTGCCACCGGGGGAGCCAACGCGGCGGTCCTGGGCGTGATCCTGCTGGCCCTGACCACCCTCATCAACGTCATCAACAACCGCGTCCTCTCGGCCGTCAACAGCATCGGCGTCACCTGCGAGATCATCGGCGCCGCCTTGATCGTCCTGCTGCTGTTCACGCACTCCAAGCGGGACCCCGGCATCACCTTCCACACCGGCGGAGCCTCCGGCGGCCCCCTGATCAGCATGCTGCTGGTCGGTTCCGTCACCGCCGCGTACGTCATGGTCGGCTTCGACAGCGCGGGCGAGATGAGCGAGGAGACCCGCAATCCGCGGCGCACTGCACCGCGTACGATCCTCGCCGCGCTGCTCGCTGGCGGACTGCTCGGCGGACTGCTGGTTCTCGGCGGGCTGCTGGCCGCGCCGAGCCTGACCGACAGCAACCTCGCCACGAACGGTCTCAGCTACGTCCTGACCAGCGACCTCGGCGATGGCGTGGGCCGGCTGCTGCTCGCGGACGTGGCCGTCGCGATCAGCGTGGCCACCCTCGCTGTGCAGACCTCGGCCTCCCGCATGATCTTCTCCATGGCGCGTGACGGCAGGCTGCCCTGCGCCGAGCGGCTGGCGAAGGTCTCGCCGCGCACCGGGATGCCGAACGCCCCGGCGGTCGTCGTCGGCCTCCTGGCCGGCCTTCTGCTGCTGCTCAACCTCGTCTCCCCCGACGCCTTCCTGGCCATCGGCACGACCTGCATCGTGATGCTGTACCTGGCCTACGCCATGGTCACCGGGCCGATGCTGGTACGGCGGCTGAAGGGCCAGTGGGCCCCGTCGGCCGACGGGGAGCGGGACGAACTCGGCAGGCCGCTGTTCTCGCTCGGCCGCTGGGGTCTGCCCGTCAACGTGCTCGCGCTGGCGTACGGGCTGTTCATGACGGTCAATCTGGCGTGGCCGCGCGCCGCGGTGTACGACCCTGCAGGCGGCCACTGGTACTTCCAGTGGTTCACGATCCTGTTCGTCGGTGCCACGGTCGTGGCGGGCGCGGTGTACCTGTACCGAGGGGGCGCCCGGACCGTGAGGGGACTCGACGAAGCGGCCCGTATCGAGCTGGAGCCCGCGGCCGCACGGTCCTGAGCAGCAGCCGTCACCCCCGCACCGCGAGTTGCACGCGTCCGTCCGCCTGATGTGAGCGCACTAGGTGACTGGTGTTAAGCGGGTCTTCCTGAGCGTGCCGGTCCGCCATCGAAGGCGTCTGGATCGTGTTGTCGGCTGGTGATCGGGCGGCCCGTGGCCGTCATGAGGGTCGCCCAGGGGTGTTGTGCGGCCTCGGGCGGGTCGCTGGTGTGGCTATGGCCCTTCGGGGTGGTCAGCCGACTGCGATCGCCCAGCGTGACTGGATAGCTGGTCACCCGCGGTCGAGTTGATCTGGGCGCAGTTTCGTGATCATTGGGTCTCGTGTCCCAGGCCGCGCCGATTCCCAGCTACGAGGAACTCGCGGTGCTGGTAGTTCAGTTGCGCAGTGAGCTGGCCCAGGCGCGGGCCCGGATCGCGGACCTGGAAGCCCAGCTGGGCCAGAACTCCACGAACTTCTCGAAGCGTCTCTGATTGGCTTAGCGAGGCTGAGCGTTGCTCAGCCTTGGGAGCCAATCGCCTTCGTGCCCTGGTACTGAACGACAGGAGCCGCCAGCCCGCGTGGCACGTCCCTCCGGACGCTGGTCGACCGGGCCGCAAGACCCGACCGAGGAGGGTGCCCGACGTCGCCTGGGCGCCGGGCGTGCGCGTAGCACTCTGCCATAGGTTCACTACGCTTCGCTAATCCAACTGGTGAGCCTCCGTCTTCGGACGGCCTGGCCAAACCCGCCCCGAAGTCCCTGCGTGGGAAGTCCGGGCGGGGGCCGGGCCGTCCCAAGGGGCAGCCGGGTGCCACGTTGCGCCAGGTCGAAACCCCGGATGAGACCTTCACCCACCGACCCGGCCCGTGCACCGACTGCGGGGCCGACCTCTCGGCCGCGCCCGTGGTCGGGGTGGAGCGTCGCCAGGTCTTCGACCTGCCCGAACAGATACGGCTCCAGGTCGCCGGGCACCAGCTGCTCTCGGTGCGGTGCGCCCGCGGGAAGAAGGCCCGGGCCGCTGCTCCGGCCCGGGTCGCCGCCCCGGTGCAGTACGGGCCCCGGCTGGCCGCCGTCGGGGTTGGGAGCTGTTCGGTTTCGGATGTGCAGGAGTGTGTGTGCGTGTGCACGAGCATGTACCTGTTCGTGGTGGTGCAGCGCGCGCACGACGCGTGGCGGGCACTGTCAGTGCCGGCCGGTAGCGTTCTTCCTGTTGCTGATCACGTGTTGGGGAGGGGGCAGATCGATGCGTGGTGAGTCGTTGCGTACGATCGCTGCCCCCTTCGTGGCCGTCGGCCCGTCCGGTGTGGCGATCCGCACCCGCCTCAAGGGCCTCACGCCGGACGACGAGCAGGTGTTACGTCTGGTCGGCGCGCATCTGGGGTCGCTGGCCTCGAAGGATCTCAAACGCCGGTGCGCCGAGGGCCTGGAGCACTCCGCGGATACATGGGCCAGGCGCAAGCGGGCCCTGACCGACACGTCATCCTCGCGATGGGCCGGGAGCATCACCAAGGCCACCCACGACCAGTGGGCGCTGTCCCGGCGCGCCCAGCTCGCGCACATCCGCGGCCTTGAGGCCGGCATCAAGACGATCGCCCACCGCCTGTCGCTGCCGGTGGGCGAGAGGGGCACGAAGCGGGCTCCGGGCGGATACCGCACCCGCCAGGAGTGGTTCCAAAAGTCCCGGCGGCTGCGTCTGCTGAAGGACCGGTGGGAGCGGGAGCGGGCCGATCACGAGGTGGGGCGGGTGCGGGTGGTGCGGGGCGGCAAACGCCTGCTCCACACCCGACACCACCTCGAGGCGGCGCAGCTCACCAGGCACGCATGGCGCCGGCGTTGGGAGGCATCGCGCTGGTTCCTGCAGGCGGACGGCGAGTCGGGCAAGCGGTTCGGGAACGAGACGATCCGCGTCACCCCGGACGGCGAAGTCTCCCTGAAACTGCCTGCCCCGCTCGCCCACCTGGCGAACGCCCGGCACGGCCGGTACGTCCTGGCCGCAACCGCGGTCTTCCACCACCGCAGCGACGAGTGGGCCGACCGCATCACCACGAACCGGGCCGTGGCCTACCGCATCCACTACGACACAGACCGCTCCCGCTGGTACCTCACCGCATCCTGGACCATCCCACCCATCAAGACCGTCCCCCTGTCCCACGCCCGCACCGGCGGCCTGATCAGTGTCGACACCAACGCCGACCATCTGGCCGCCTGGCGGCTGGACGCCCACGGCAATCCGGTCGGCGAACCGCGCCGCTTCTTCTACGACCTGTCCGGCACCGCGAACCATCGGGATGCCCAGGTACGGCATGCACTGATCCGGCTCCTGCACTGGGCCCAACGCCACGAGGTGTCGATCGCGATCGAAGACCTCGACTTCGCCGCGGAGAAAACCCGGGAGAAGCACGGGCGCCGGAAGCGGTTTCGGCGGTTGATCTCCGGCATGCCCGTGTCCAAACTGCGGGCCCGGCTCGTCAGCATGGCGGC
>NZ_JBSFJX010000280.1:0-8813 GCF_053598275.1 Streptomyces sp. NPDC001156
CAGGGGCCTTACGGCTGCGCGGACTTGGCGACGGCAGCGGCACAGCACAGCCCAGCGATCACAGCGAGCGACGACCGGTTACCGGGAAAGGCTCAGTACGCCATCGTCGACGGTCGCTGCGACGCGGACGCTGCCGCGACCGTGCCGCAGTGCGTTGTCGACGAGGTTGCTGACGGCCGGCCGCAGCCACCGGGAATCGACGTCGACAACCACGTCGCTGGAGTCGACCGTCAAATCGCACCCGGCCCGCTTGGCGGTACGTCGATGCGGGGTGACAGCGGCGTCGATGAGGTTCGCGAGGGACGTGGGAACGCGCGTGACGTGGCCGGTGCTACCGAGTTCCTCCAGGCCCAGCAGCGCGTTGGAGAGGTCGATCAGGCGCTGGACCTCGGCGTCCACGGAACGCAGGGTCTCGGTGAGTTCTCCGGCGGAGCGGGGGCGGTGCAGGGCGAAGTCGAGTTCGGCGCGCATCAGGGCGAGCGGGGTCCGCAGTTCGTGGCTGGCGTCCGCGACGAACCGGCGCTCGCGCTCAGCCGACGCCTGAAGGCGGTCGAGCATGTGGTTGAGGGTGTGGCCGAGACGGGTGATCTCGTCGTCCCGGTCGGCGGGCACGTCCAGGCGCAGGTTCTGAGTGCCGTCGGCGAGGGTGGCGGCACCGCTGCGGTAGCGCTCGACAGGACGCAGAGCGGCGCGGGCGGTGCGGTAGCCCACGTAGGACGCAGCGATCAGGGTCAGGCTGGAAGCGATGGCCAGTTGGGCGAGGAGTTCGCGCAGCGCCTCGTCGCGGTGGCCGCGTCGTACGGCGGCGATCACGATCCGCCCTTGGCCGCCGACCATGACGAGATGGGCTTGCAGGCGCAGGGTGTCCGAGGTGATCGGCAGCAGGGAGCCGACCTCATGCCGGACTGTGGCTCCGCGCGCGACGGAGTCCACTTCGTCCGGAGTGAGCAGGATCTGCTGGCGGATGGCCGCGCTGGAGTCGAGCACCCGGCCGTGCGCGTCGAGGACCTGCTGGAGACTGCCCCTGGGGCCGGGCGGGAGCTGCGCCCGGTCGCCTACGGCGTGGTCGAGGCTGCGCTGATAGGTGGTCAGATCGTCGTTCAGCTGCTGGTCCAGGGCGGTTTTGACCCGCCAGTAGACGAAGCCCGCCGCGCCCGTCAGGACCAGCGACATGGTGATGGCCACGGCCAGCACGAGACGCGTGACCACAGGCAGCCGCCCAAAGCGCGGCAGCAGTCGACCCGGCAGGGTCATGGAGCCGTCTCCAGTCGGTAGCCGCGCCCCCGCAGTGTCGTGATGGTCGTACGGTCGAAGGCCCGGTCGACCTTGGCGCGCACCTTGGAGACGTGCACGTCGATGGCGTTGCTGCGCAGGTCGGCCTCGCCGTCCCACGCCTCCTCCAGCAGCCGTAGCCGCGACACCACGCACCCGGCGTTCTCCATCAGCACACGCAGCACGGCGAACTCCCGCCGCGACAGTTCCAACTCGGTGTCCGCGCGCCAGGCGCGCTGCCGCTCGGGATCAAGAACGAGGTCACCGACCTGGAGCCGGCCGGCCGGATCGGGGCGGCGCCGGGATATCGCGCGCAACCTGGCCAGCAGTTCCTCCATGGCGAACGGCTTCACGACGTAGTCGTCAGCACCGGCGTCCAGCCCGGCCACCCGCTCGTTGATCGCACCGCGCGCGGTGAGCAGGATCACGGGCACGTCGATGCCCTCGGCGCGCAGTGCCCGGCACACCTCCACGCCGTCCATGCCGGGCAGCATCACGTCCAGCAGTACGGCGTCCAGCCGGGGGTCGCGAGCGGCGGCCAGCCCGGAGGGGCCGTCATAGCGGCCCTCGGCGGTGTGTCCGGACTCGGTCAGGTAGCGGACGACCAGATCGGTCAGGCGGGTCTCGTCGTCGACGACCAGGCAGTGCATACCGTGCAGACTAGCCAGGCACCGGCTATGGCCCAGTCACTGGGAGACCTCCATGGTCTGGGTCGGCGGAACGACTTTGGACCGGAGCGGCTTCGGCGCGAGTGATCACGGCCCCGTAAGCCCCTTCCATCAGCGCTGACATCAGGCTTCATGGTTGCTTCATGCGCCGTCCCTATGGTTCGCGCTCATGAGCGAAGTGCTGGCGGTCAATGCCGCCGACCTCACCAAGACATACGGCACATTGACTGCGCTGGACCGGATCTCCATCAAGGTTGCCGAAGGCGAGGTCTACGGTCTTCTCGGCCCCAACGGCGCAGGCAAGACGACGTTCCTGCGGATGCTGTTCGGACTCATCCGCCCAGACAGCGGCACCTTGGAAGTCTTCGGCCGCTCGTGGGACAAGCACGGTGTCGCAGTGCTCGAGGGAGTGGCCGGCTTCATCGAGAGCCCCAAGTTCTATCCCGGCCTCAGCGGCCGGCGGAACCTGCAACTCCTCGCCGGATTCGACGGTGGGGTCGCATCCGACCGCATCGACGAAGTCCTCGACATCGTCGATCTCACCGACCGGCAGCGCGACAAGGTGGGCGGCTACTCCTTCGGCATGCGCCAGCGCTTGGGCGTCGCCGCGTCCCTGGTGCGCGACCCGAGACTCCTCATCCTCGACGAACCCGCCAACGGGCTGGACCCGGCCGGCATCCGTGACATGCGTGCCCTGGTCAAACGCCTCGCCTCGAGTGGCCTGACCGTGCTGCTCAGCAGCCATGACATGGGCGAAGTCGAGCAGATCTGCGACGACGTCACGATCATGCGCACCGGGACGGTCGCGTACCACGGGTCGATCGCCGCCCTACGCGAGCAGGCCCCCGCGCAGGCCCATCGCATTACCACCACTGACGACGCCGCCACCGAGAAACTCGTCCGCGCGCGGGGACTCGAGGTCGGTCACACCGTCGACGGCCTCGCCGTCCACGGATCGCATGGGGACATCGACGCTCTGATCACCGACATCGTTGGAGCCGGCATCGCCTTGCGCGGACTGGGTCTCGACAAGACGCCCCTGGAATCGCTGTTTTTCATGCTCACCGAGCCCACGCCAGATGCACCCCCCCTCGAGATCGACACCCCAGTGACCAGCGGAGCGCACCGATGACCACGACCACCACCGGGGTTCCCCGCACTCCGACCACCACCGCTTCCGCAGCGCCTGGGCGCAGCACCCGGCGCCCCGGCACCGGGACCGTCCTGCGTTGGGAGGTCGCCAAGCTCGTCGCACAGGCCCGCAGCCGCTACGCGATGCTCGTCTGCCTCATCGCGCCGATCGCCATCGTGCTCGTTTTCAACGGACAGCAGCAGTCGCCCAGCGACACGATCTACGGTCGGCAGATCCACACCAGCGGATACGCAGCGCCGCTGTTCATCCTCGCCTTCGGCTCTCAGTGGATCTTCCCGATGCTGGCAGCCCTCGTGGCCGGCGACATCTTCGCCAACGAGGACCAGCACGGCACCTGGAAGACCATCCTGACCCGGTCGGTCACCCGCAGCCAGATCTTTTGGGCAAAGACGCTCACCGCGACCCTGTTCACCGTCGTCTCGCTGGCCGTTCTGGAAGCGAGCACCATCGGCTCCAGCCTGCTGATCATCGGCACACAGCCCCTGGTCGGACTCGGAGGTCAGCTCATTCCCTCCGGCACGGCACTTCCGCTGGTCATCGCCTCCTGGGCAACTGCCCTGGCGCCGCAGATCGGGTTCACCGCCCTGGCCATCCTGTTGTCGGTCAAGACGCGCAACCCCGCTGCGGGAGTCGCCGTGCCGGTCGCCCTCGGACTGGTCATGCAGCTGATCGGCACCCTCGGCGGCATCGACCTCACTCGCCGGTTCCTGCTGACCACACCGCTGGATTCGTGGCACGGACTGCTCGCCGAGCACCCCTTCTACGGCCCGCTCACATTCGGACTGGCGGTCAGCGCCGCCTGGACCGCCATCTGCCTGGCGGGCGCCTACATCTCGCTGCGCCGCCGCGACATCACCGGAGGCTGAACCGTGATCCGCACCCGACTTGTCACCCGTGGCCTGATCGCCGCTGCGGCGGTCGCCGCCGTGGCCGTGTCCACCGCCTTCAGCACGCCCGACGTCACCAAGGCCCGCGTCGAGCGAGCACTGGCCCCGACGTTTGCGAACCTGTACGTCCAGCAGACAGCCATCCTCGGGATCCCTGGCATCACCGTCGCTGGAATCGACGCCTCAGCAGACTGTGACCGCGGCGGCCCAAAGGTCGCCGATGTCGGCTCTGGAACCGACTGGATCTGCATGGTCACCTTCCACGACGACACCCACCACGTGCAGACCGGGAAGTTCGAACTGCAGATCAGGGCCGACTCCACCTACGCCGCCGGTGGACCCTCCAAGCTCATCGGCATGGCGACCATCACCGACAAGAAGTCCGGAAAGGACGTCCCCAACCCGGTGTTCGAGTTCGACGGCACACTCGACCCGGACCACCCGTAGCGCGCAGCGGAGCCGGGCGCCTTGAACCAGCAGAAAAAGTTGTAACTCAGTCAGGCGCGTGGGGCTGCCCCACGCGCCCGATGCCTGACCGTGGATCACGGGGCAGGCAGTCCCAAGTGACGATCATCGTCAGGCGCAGGTCACCCGCCGCACCCAGGACAAGCGATACGACGCCGGGAAGGGGCAGACGATCGGCGTCATCATGGCCTTTTGCACGGGCATGAGGAACTGCCCCAACCAAGTGAACCAGTCCCACGCGTGGGAGGCGGTCAGTCGCGTACGGCACGAGGCGGGGAGTTTGCGCTTCTACTCCAGCGACCAGGTGGACACCGTCCTGGGCACACCCGCTTGTCGAATCAAGAGCACCCCCCGTCGGCACCAGGCTCCCGCCATTGCCGCTGCGTAATGACTTCAATCCCGTGACGGTCTTGAAAACCGTCGTGGCGCGAGCCACCGTGGGTTCAAATCCCACACCCACCGCGTGTTGGCCACATAAGGCCAGGTGAGAAGGGGTGTCCGGATCTTCCGGGCACCCCTTCGGTATTCGAACTGTCTCAGGGTTTCTCGCGTGTGCCCCGCTTCTGACCAGGGCGTGTGGCCCAGGTGTGGCCCGGAAGCGTGTCCTAAAGATCAGAGCGTGAGTACAGGCCGAGTGGAGAAATCCTCGTACATGTCTTCGCCGTCCGGGCCGTACACGAACTCGGCCATGGAGGGGTTGCGGTTCGCGGTGGCCAGGGGAAGCCAGGCCAGCAGGGTGCCGTAGCCGCCGCACACCGACTCGCCGCCGTCCCCGCCGTGCACCGCGGTGACGTCGCTCGTCAGCTCCGTGCTGTAGGTGTCATAGGCGATGCGCAGTCCGAAGGCGTTGGGCTGAGCGTGCGGGCCGGTTCGGTCCCCGTACGGATGCGGTCCATGGGGCAGGTGTCGCCCCATCGGAACAGGGTGTCCGCGCCGGCCCCGCAGGCGTGCTCCCACTCGTCGGAGGTCGGCATCCGCAGACCGCGGGCCGCGAGGACGGCTGGCATGTCGGCGGGGGGCTCGGTCAGGGTCTCGTCCTCCAGGGCCATGAGCACTGTGGCCAGAGTGACGGTCCGGCGGCGGCTGAGCACCTGCGCGAGGTGGGCTCGGAGATCGGGGCCGTAGCCGAAACCCTGCTCCAGACTCTCCTGGTAGTCGGCGGTCTGCTGGGGCGTCGGCTGCCAGGCGTCAAGGTCGAATCCGAGTGTCACCGCCCCACCGGGTATGAGCGCGAACTCCTGGGCGTTCCGCTCGATGCGGACGCGGTGCAGTGGGGCGCCGAGGTGTTCGACGGTCTCGACGGCGGTAACACGGCCGTCCACCAGATCCGCCGCCTCCTCGGCGACGTAACGTGCGGCAGGGAGGTCAAAGGACCGCCACTGGTCGAGACTGAGATCGGCGAGGGACATGCGCAGCAGTGTTGCACGCAGGTCTGACGCGGATCCTGACGGCAGAGGATGACGGCAACAGAGCCGTACGCACGGGGACCTTGACGGTAACAGGGGGACTGCCTTGAGCCCCTGGAGTAGGGACGCGGCAGCGCGCACGCGCGAGGGGATGAACTCCTAAAGCGGGTGTCGCAGGTTCGAATCGTGCCGGAGACACACGACTGAGGGCCAGTTCAGAGGCATGATCCCCTCGAACTGGCCTTTGCTTGGTAGCGACCTGTACGACCAAGGCCGCGGTCAGAACGAGCCTCCGGCGGGGGCGCTCAGGCTCCGGGATGGGGGCTGGGGAAAGGTGGGTCGAGGTGATCTGTCAGTGGCAGGGGTTCGCGGGTCGCCTGGCGGCCGGAGAAAGAGGCGTTGTCACCAGCGGCTCATAGCATCTCGGCTCATGGGATTCTTTGGATCTTTCGTGGTGGCCCGGTGCGACGGACCATTGGCAGAGCTGCCTGCGATGCGGCAGGCAGGCGGTGACCTGTCCTGGTCGGCTCAAGACGGTGCCTGGCAGATCCTGCAACTCCACGGCGGTGGTAGACCCGCCGGCTCGATCGTGCAGGATACGCAGGCTCCCGTGCTCGTCGCCCATGTGTTTGACAGTGATGTGGTCGCGGTGGAGGCAACCAGCCCGCAGGGGCCGGGGTGGACAGCACGCCGACGGATTGACTCAGCGCACGTCCCATGCCGGGGCCGCAAGATGACCTGTGAGGATGGACAAGCGGCTGTCATGAGGGCGGGCCGCTACGTAGTAGCAGGGAGCAGACGGGGTGCCTGAGCAGGGACCGGAGGGCCTGGTCGAGCGGATGGAACACCACCAGGTCGCGATCTACCTTGCGGCGATGGCCGCCGGGGGTCTGCTGGGCTGGCTGGCCCCGAGTGCCGGCCCCGGGCTTGAGCACGCTATTAGCCCCGTGCTGGGCGCTCTGCTGTTCGTCACCTTCCTCCAGGTGCCTGCCGCCGAGTTGTTCCGGTCCCTACGCGACGGCCGGTTCCTCACCGCTGCCCTGGTGGTGAACTTTGTGGTGGTGCCGTTGGTCGTCGCGGCAATGTTCACGTTTCTGCCCGCGGACCAGGCCGTCCGGGTCGGGGTCCTGCTGGTCTTGCTGTGCCCGTGCGTGGACTACGTGATCGTCTTCTCGGGGCTGGCTGGCGGCGCAAACCATCGACTGTTGGCCGCTACCCCGCTCCTGCTGGTGGCGCAGATGCTGCTGCTGCCGGGATTCCTGTACCTGTTCATGGGCTCCGACCTGGCCGAAATCGTCGAGGTCGGCCCGTTCGTGAAAGCCTTCACCTTCCTGATCCTCATCCCCCTCGTGCTGGCTTGGGCCGTACAGGCGTGGGCCGTGCGCCGCCCAGCTGGTCAGAAGGCCGCCGACGCTGGGAATACCACGATGGTGCCGCTGATGGCCGCAACCCTGCTGACGGTCGTCGCCTCCCAGGCGCCCAAGCTCGGCGACAACCTCGCCGATGTAGCCGCCGTCATCCCCTTCTACGCGTTGTTCCTCGTGGTCATGGCCTTCGCCGGGAGAGCTGTCGCCCGGCTCTTCCGCCTCGAGCCCTCGGCCGGGCGGGCGATCATCTTCACCGGCGCGACGCGTAACTCCCTGGTCGTGCTGCCCTTGGCCTTGGCCCTGCCAGACACCCTCGCCGTCGCTGCGGCCGTGGTGGTCACCCAGACCCTTGTCGAAGTCCTCGGCATGGTGACCTACGTCCGCCTCATCCCCCGCCTCTTGCCCGTCGGAGAATCGACCCGGCCGCCGAGCCCGCCGCCCACTGATCGCATCAGGGCCGCCGACTAGCTGCGACTGATCACTTCGATGCTCCTCAGCGGGCGAAGGGGCGGCCAACTCGCCATGACTGCCGTGACCTGGGCACGCCGCATTCCCGGCTGGGGTGCACAGCTTCTGGTCCAGTACGCCCAGCTCGCTGTCCGGGCTGCAGAAGGCGCAGGGTTCGATGTTCGGATCCGTCAGGGCGACGCGGGCCTTGTGGTCTCCGATCGGGTGCGTGCTGCCCGCGATCATCGTGCAGTCGTACGCATGGATCACGGCGGGCTCGGGACCGCTGGGCGTGCGTTTCTGCTGAACGACGAATCCCGATGCCGGTCGATCGCTCCGACTCGACGCGAAGGAAGGCGGTGCGACGGGACGCCGCCCAGGCTCGGCCCACGGGAGCGCCTAGGCGCCGGCTCTTCCGCGCGGGCCAGCGCCTCCCGTACGGAGTCGCGTTGGAGGCGCAGGTAGATGCCAACGGTCTCACTCTCGGCGATGCGTTCTTCGAGGAACGCGAGGATCGCCCGCAGCCGCGGTGCGTCAGGCGGCAGCGCGGCCACGGCTGGCAACGTCCCCGCACGAGATGAAGCGGCTCATCTCCCGCTCCTTCCTCCCCGCCCCGGGTTGCGCAACTCCCACCCCTCCGCCGACGTCCGGCCCCGCCCCTGCCAGTACGGGTGGAACAGCACCTCGCTCGACAGCCGGTGCAGGCGCCGCCGCAGCTCGGTTCGGCCGGGCCGCTCCGCGAGCTGCCGGTAAGTGGCCAGACAGGGGCCGCTGCCGTGCCGGATCTGCGGCGTCCGCGTGTCCACCCCTTCCACGTGGTCCTGCGGCGGCCGTGGTGGACCGCGTCGGCATCAGCCCCGGATGCAGCCCTGTCACAGATCGGAGCTCTGTCCGGTCCTTTACCCAAAAGGTGCAAATCTGGTCGGATTGATCTCAGCAGAACCCGGCCGAGGCCGTCCACGTCCCGCCGGGACACATGCTGCTCCAGCCGTCCACCCCGCCGTGGTCCTGGTCACCGCACCCGCAGCCGACCCACGTGAGAACGACAGCCACCTAGTGTGACGCGCCGGAAATGGCGAGTCTAAGTCTGTAGACTATTTCTATGTCGCATCGGGGTCCGCGTGCTGTCGAGGTCGTATTGTCCGACG
>NZ_JBSFJX010000281.1:0-8634 GCF_053598275.1 Streptomyces sp. NPDC001156
ATCCGCCGCTACATCATCTGGCGAAACCGTCACGCCGACGATCAACGGCTTCGAGTCGTGGTCGACAGGGCGAACGTTGCCTGATGCGGCACTAGTGGCACGGCGGAGGGCCCGAATTCTGGCCGGCGATGCCGTGAGAACCGCCCACCGTGGCGCGAGCCACCGTGAGTTCACATCCCACACCCACCGCGCAGTTGAACGGCTCCCCGACCAGTGCAACAGTCAAGGGCCGTTGTGCTGAGCGGTGGCCGCTTGTCGCCGACATCCCTGCGGTTCCCCGCAGGATCGGGCACGGGGGGGGCGTGTTCCCGGTCGGCTCGTGCTCGACCCACCCTCCCCGGTTCGTTGTGTTCCGGGTAATGCCGGTCACGATGGTTGTGTGTTCCACCATGCATCCATGCTCATCCCTGAGCCGCGGCCTGCCAACGCCACGCCCGCCGAATGGGGTCAAGGGCCACCACGCTCAGATCCTGGAGCACCCGTTTGGAAGACGGCGTATGCGGATCCGTGCTCACCTAGCACGATGTTGACCTGCGCGAACGCGGGCGGCTCGCCGTTGTTCCCCTTGGCTCCCCGTTGGTCGCTGACCGTTCGGGCACGGAAGGGGCACAGCACCTCGGGCCCTGAAGTCCCCTTGGCACAGGCGTCGGTTTCGTCAGTCTCAAGATCCACGGCCACAGCAAGTGGCCAGACGAGTTCTCAAGAACGCTTGCTCGGCTTCCAAGAGTAGGCAGATGGACAGCGCTCCCCTGGTCCGCCATGATGCGCCAGCACTGGCTGCATTGTGTGAGGGGCGGGGATTGATGGAGCAATCACAGGTCGAGGCTATGCCGCCGGAGTGCATCCGTTACCGGTTGACGCGCCTCCAACGCGTGCTGCCCGTGCTGCCCGGCATCGTTGTCGTCATGGCCTTCCAGGTCTTGTTCTGGTTGGACGGCGGGCCGTTGGGTCCTGTCCTTGTCTCAGGACTGTTCATGGGGGTCGCCCTGCCGTTCGTGGTGCTGATCACCTCGCGGCCCTTCGGGGTCACTCTCACGCCATCGGCGGCCATCGTGCACTATCTCCGCCGCAGGACCATCCCGTGGTCGAACGTCCAAGCCATCCAGATCGAGTCTCTCCGCGGAAGCCGAACCGTCGTGATCTACGAAGCGGGCGGCCGCTGCACCCGCCTGCGGGCACCGATCGCAGGGTTTCTGAGCTGGGATCGCAGCTTCGAGGAGAAGTTCCACACCATCGGTAGGTGGTGGCTGAATCACCGCGGCTCGGACTGGGTTCCTGTGCCGCCTCCGGGGGCGCAGTGGGGTTGCCCACCCGCGTCCGACGGGAGCCCTTACGCACCTCCTGCGTAGTCAGCAACTGATCCACGTACCCTCCGGGCGGCAGAATCTCCATGACTGTGTCAAGCCACGCGGCGCCGTCCATACGTTGGATCAGCGGCCGTGCCGGACACAAACTTGAAGGTCTGGCCTCATCTTTATCAGGCCCTACCTTCTTGATCGGGCTGAGCGAGGCCTTCGTAGGGTTCGTTCCACCCAGGGGTGTCAGGTGTGGCTGATATCAGGTTGCCGTCGGTGGCTCGATCGACTTGGCCGCCTGTCGCCCCGCGACGACTCGACCACTGATTGGGAGTTGCGAGCAGAGCGCTGTGTAGGACAACGCCGGCGAGGTCGTTGCAGGACCACTGACACGACGATGCTCGGGAGCAAAATGAGCCGGATATGGGCCGGAGTGGACGCCGAACGAGCCAGCCGGCTATTTCGGCGGCTGCCTGGTCGCCCTCGGCTAGGCCAGCTTCTCCATAACAGCGTGCGCCGCGTCGCGAGCGTCGCCGTCGTCGTCCGCCGCGAGACGTTCGAGCGCGGCGCGGACTGCCGAGCCCGGCCGGCGGGACAGGGACCTGCTGCCTGGTACCGGACCCAGCGGTCGGTGTCATCGGCACAGGCCACCAGGAGGTCGGTAACCGTCTCGTCGCGCGAGGAGCGCAGGGCCGCCACGGCGCTGCGCCTGACCTCGGGCGCGGGATCGCGGGTGCCGGCGATCAGGACGGCCCGGGCTTCTGGGGGATCTCCCACGCCGAAGATGCTGCCGAGGGTGCTCATCACATCCGCGCGCACCCGCGGGTCCTGGTCGGACGCCGCGTCGGCGACCAACCTGAAGTACTTCGCCCCGCCGAAGTCGATGACGGCCAGGCCCCAACTGCCGACCAGACGTGTCCTGGGGTCATCTGAGCCGACGCAGCCCAGAACCAGGCTGATCGATTCTTCCGGCCACGCGGAGAACAGGTCGAGGAGGTCGAGCCCCGGCGTGTCCCCGTCGTCGTTGCGATCGCTCTCCCTCGCACGCAGCAGGGCAGGCAGGGCGGCCGCACCGCAGGTGCCCGCCAGGACATGGGGGATCCGGTCCCGCGCGAAGGAGTCGTCGGTGTCGATGTGACAGGCAAGTCGGCGCTCGAGATCGGGCTGCAGGAACGCGGCCGCCGGTATCCGCAGTCTCTTGACAAGGGGTTCGAACTGGAGGCGGGCTCCGGGCCCGCGCTCGGTGGCCTCGGCAAGCCGCGCGTCCAACTCGTTCAACGCACGCCGCAGCGCGGAGCGCTCCGCTGCCTGTCCATCAGCCGCCGCCGTCAGGCCCTTACTTTATGGGCCAAACTGATACGCAGCGCGACGGCGTCAGGCAGGATGGGTCCGATCCCCGAAACGCGAAGAAGGAGTCGAGGCGATGACGAAGTACCTCATCTCGTTCCCCAGTGCCGCCATGGTCTTTCCCGCCGAGGATCTGCAGGCCGTCTCGGATGCGTCGCACGCGGTCGTGAAGGAGGCGAAGGACGCCGGTGTCTGGGTGTTCGGTGGCGGCATCGACGAGAGCGTGCCGCCTGTCATGGTCGGTGGCGATGGGACTGTGACCGAGGGCACCTACGATCAGACGAAGCAGATCGAAGGCGGCTACACGGTGCTGGAGTTGTCCTCCCGCGAGGCGGCGTTGGACTGGGCAGCGAAGATCGCGGTCGCCTGCCGATGCGCGCAGGAGGTGCGCGCGTTTCAGTACGACCCCGACAGCTGACCGGCAATTGCCTTCACCGACGGAGCGGACAGATCGAGCTCAAGCCATCCGAGCGAGCCGCCGCTTCATCGTCCGGCGGCGTTGGCGGATGCGGGTTCGCCGAGCTCGCCGGCAGCGCGCCACCATCGGTATGACAGCGGCGCAAACACGACGGCGCCCGCGCTGCTAAAGGAGCGAAGTGGGGCCATCGCTGGCGAGACCAGCGGACTCGCTACCTTGTGCCGAGTCGGGCGGCACGTACCCCCGCGCACCCCGATTCCCCGTGAGTCCCCGCCTGTTCTGGCACGGATGTGGCACGCCATCCCGCTTGGCTCCTTGTTCGTCGGTGGGCGGTGGGCGGTGCGCGGCCGTCAGCCGTGGCTGCGATGCGGCGCCTTCGGTGCCGCAGCCCCCTGAGTGCACGGCGTAGCTCGCTAGAAGCGTCCGCTGGGGCGGACGTCCCCTTAAGACTGCAGCGTGACCGCACCTCCCGCCAAGTGCGCAGCCCCTCCGTGAAAGCCTGGGAACATGGTGGGCGGACAGTTTGAGAACCCAGAGCTCTGGGCGTTCTTGGAATCACCGCACTGCGGCGAGCTCCTCTCCGGCACCGTCGCAGCGATCGAACGGTTCGGCGTGTTCGTGGCGTTGGATGACGGCCCCGATCACCCGGTCTTCCCCGGCGTCGGGTTCATCTCCCTCGCCGAGTTGTCCTGGCGACGTTTCGAAGCCGCCACCGAAGTCGTGCAGGTCGGACAGCGCGTCTCGTGCGAGTTTCTCCAGTTCGACACAACGAATCTGGAGGCAAGACTGTCCTTGCGAGCAACGCTGCCGGATCCCTGCCAGCTATTCGCCGACGGCACCGCGGTGGGGCAGAAACTGCACGGACGGGTCTCCAAGTTGGTCCCGTTCGGCGTCTTCGTCCAGGTCGCCGACGGAATCGAGGGGCTGGTCCAC
Organism: Streptomyces sp. NPDC001156; assembly: GCF_053598275.1. Taxonomy (NCBI): domain Bacteria; kingdom Bacillati; phylum Actinomycetota; class Actinomycetes; order Kitasatosporales; family Streptomycetaceae; genus Streptomyces; species Streptomyces sp. NPDC001156. Next base: position 3,994 of record NZ_JBSFJX010000281.1, read on the forward strand.
CTGCAAGAGCTCACCTGGACGCCTGTGGAAACTCCGTCAGACGTCGTCCAGGTCGGTGACGAGATCACGGTCGTCGTTACCGAGATCGACCGAGAGCGACGCAGGCTGGCCCTCTCCCGACGACAAAGCTCATCCGGCCGGCGATGACTCCCTTGCGCTCTCGTGACGGTCCGCTCGCGTGAGCGTTCCGAGCGCGTGCTCGGCGAAAGGGAGGCACCTCGCCACACCCAGTGGACCTGTCCGGTCACAGCACTACAGTAGTAGTTGTCCCCGGTCGCGGTTGAGCGGCTGTCGGCCCCGGACGGCCAGAGACGGCCCAGGGGCGATCACTCGTCGGCTGCCCGACACTCGTCGAACCGGACCCTGAGCTGGTGGTTGTGGGCGTGCCAGTAGACCTCACCACTGACGCAAGTCCCGAGGGCCGGGAGGTCCATCCCCTGCGACCTGCGGTTGGCAGCGCTGTGATCGAGCGGCCTGGGCGGCTTCGACACGCATTCGACAGAAGCCAGTGATTGCTGCTCTGCGGCGGCGGACCGCCGAAATGGGCGCTGTGGCCGCGGCACAGCTGATGCGGACACCCCGAGCCGAATCTAGACTGCCAAAGGCGCAGAAAACCCAAGATCAGGGAGATATGCACCATGTCTAAGCGAGGGAACAAGCGGCGCGGCCGCAAGAAGAACAAGGCCAATCACGGCAAGCGTCCCAACGCCTGAGCCAACCGAGCAGCCGGCGGAGGGGTCCCGTGTCTTCGCCACCCGGATTGAGGTCGAGGATTAGGGTCCCGCAGCGGTGGGGGAGCACGTCAAAGAGCCGGACCCGATGAGACTGGGTCCGGCTCTTGAAGACTGGGCGCCTTTCCAGAGTTCGGCAGATAGTGTCCGAACCTGCGCGCACGGCTCCGGAGCGAATGCGTCAATCATCCCGCATAGCCCTCTGACCTGCGGCGGAGCTCGTCAGATGGCGCCAGCGGCGCAGACTGTGTCGGAGGTGTGTCGGGCGCCCTCCTCACGAGGGTCGAACCGCCTCTGTTGCGCTCCCTGCCAGGATGGTCACGACATTGTCAGTGCTTGAAGGAGTCTTTGGTGCTCTCTTTCGCGCCCCGCATCTTGCCCCGCGCTTCGAGGGCCGCACCCTTTGCTGCGAGGGTTTCTTTGTGCACTGCGTGGGCCACCTTTCGTACGGTTTTTCCTACAACCTGTTCGGCCTTTGCCTTGGCTTTCTCTCCGGTACTCATCTCGGTACCTCCGCGCTCACAGGACGAGTGCCCTTGAGGCAGGGAAAAACCCTGAGCAGGCGGACACAAACTGCACCGTCCGGTCGGCGGGCAGGTGGACGATGGTGCGTGCCCCGTACCAAAACGTTTCGTACGCGTACTCGCCCTGCGTCTGCGGTGGGGGCAGCGTCCGATCACCGCCAGCATCGGTGATAGCGGCGGCAGCTCGTGCGGCTGAGCGGGCCCGGTGGCGGGTGTGTGCTCATGTTCTCAGCGTGACGCCCGCCTGCTGCGGGAGTGACTTCGCGGCTCGGACGGGCCGGCCGTACAGCGGCACGCCGCGCAGACGTCGATCTCGGCATCGACCGCGATGTCGATGGCGCCCTTCCCGGTGTCCGCCCCGATGTGCACATGCAGCGACCGCGTCGTCGGCACCTGGGCCTCGGCCGCCTCGACGACCGCGATCTCCGGGCAGAAGGGCTGCAGTCCGGTCGACCGGAGGTTTTCCGACGGCTGGAGCCTGTGGATCACCTTGACCTCGGGCATCCGGTCGCAGACCGCGTCCATGCTCAGTTCGGGAGCCCCCGGCGGGAGCAGGCTCTGCGGCAGCGGCGTGACCATGTACCGCTCGCGACGCCGCACCGAGAGCGGTGAGTGCTTGGTGGTCGTGTCGGTGGGCGCCCTTGATCAGAGCCCGCAGGAGCCCCGGTCGAGGTGGAAGTATCGGGCGTTGGCCCAACGGCACAGCCGGATACCGACGGCGACGCCGACGATTGTGACCAGGGCGGGCAGGTATCCGCTGGCAACCTGGGTGATCGGGATTGCCGGGCACCCACCTGAGATGGCCCAGCCCGTACCGAACAACACTGCGCCTGGGATCACTCCGGCGTGGATCCGCCCCGGGGTGCGGCGGACCCGTAGCAGAGCGAACACGCATGCGATGATCACGACGGCGCCGGCGAAGGAGAGCAACATGCGCAGGTCCTGAAAGGTGAACATGCGGTTCAGCTCGGTGTAGTCGCCGAAACCGATGTTCGTGACGGTACAGCCGAGGGTCAGACCGGTGATGATGTTGGCCATCAGAATCGCGCCGCGGGTGCGCATCAGATCACCTTCCACAAGAGGAACGACACCCCGACAGCGGTGCCGAAGAACACCGCGGTCGCGACGATGCTGACTGGACGTAGACGGCCGCAGCCACTGAGTCCGTGGCCGGAGCTGCACCCGCCGGCCAATCGAGTGCCAAAGCCGACGAGCACGCCTCCCACGAACAACAGGGCGACCATGGTGATCGGATTGGCGGTGACCAGGTTCCGAAAACCCGGACCCATGTCGAAGCGGAGGTGGAACCGCCCGGAGGTGACCGCGGCGATCAGTCCGCCGATGAAGATCGACACCAGCAAGGCAGCCTGGGTGACCAGCGGGACCGGCCGCAGACTCGTGGCCGAGGGACCGTCACCTGCAGCCGGTTCGACGGCCGGGTCCAGTGCTTGTGTCCCCCCGTACGGAGCCTGCGACATGGCGGCCGCACCGGGACCGGATCCGAAGTGCTCCGCGGTGGCCGCGGTGAGCGCGTCCGCGAGGGCACGATCGTCTTCGAACTCCTCCTCCGTCCGTTCGAGCAGACGTTCCCTGTGCCAGTGCAATACGCGGTCCCACGCCGAGGAGACCCCGAAAGACCGATCGGTGGTGAGGGTGTAGTTGATGGTGACCAGAGCGAGCCCGACAGCGCCCGCCCACCAGGGCCAGTAGGAACTCATACGGGGCCTTTCATCCAATCGGCGAATCGAGCCCACCAGCCGCGCTTCGAGTCGGACGCTGGGCGCACGTGTCGAGCGAGGCGGTCCGGAAGCTGGGGAAACTGTGCGGGCGGAGACGGTCGGTGATGCCCTACCCGTTCCGGCGGGGGGGCTGCGAACGGGGCGGTCATCTCCGGCGACGCGGTTCCAGGTCCTGACCGCTCAGGTGGCCGGTCTGGTCCCGGCTGGGACCAAGTCCCGGGCTGCAAGGAGTAGCGATTGGGTCCTGGTGGCGGGGTCTGTCGGGGTACCTGCCTAGGGTCGCCCGCGCCGGACCCGTTCTCATCGGCCGGGGGTTCGAGGTGCCGCGCGCTGGCTCCGTTGGGCAGCAGACTGATCGGCACGCGTTCGCCGGTGAGCGACAACTGGTAGCGCGCGCAATCATGCCACTGATCCTCGCTGTCGCAGTAGTACATGCGCCAGCCTTGCAAGCTTGCCCTGAGTAGGGGGAAAAGGGGGCATGTTGCAGCGTGCCGGCAACCCACGTTGCTCCCTCCTGAACGGCGCACACCGCCCGTTCGGAGACGGCGGCTGTCGTTGTCGGTTCTTGTCCTTGCCGCGCCCGGTCGACGATCTCGATGCGTCGTGGAGTGCAGGCACAGCGCCGTACTGTGACTTTCCGTCATCGCGTTGAGACGTGATGCAACCACTGTTTCGGTATCCCGGGCAACCTCAACGGGCTTTTCAACCGAACCGCTTGACATTGCATAGCGGGATACGTCAACTGATGGATGCGCCAAGGGTGGCGACGGGTGTCGCTGGGACTCGACCCGCACGATCATGCAACCCGTGTCCGCCCCCAAGGTGTCGGGCATGTCAAGGCGCACCAGCGCCCGCCGGTGGTCGGCCAGGCCAAGACGATCAGCATCACGTGCGAGGGCAAGCGCTTGTACGCCACTCTGACTGCCGAACAGCCTGCGCCCGAGCCGTTTCTCGTCGGCCGCGACCACGCCGCCACCGGGTGCGGGCACTGCGTCCGGTGTCGCAGCGCAGTGTGCCTGCGGGTGCTCGACAGCCCTTGCCTGGTCCGCCTCCTCACCGGTGCAGCCTGAGTCGGTGGATGCTCCGAATCATTGCTCTCGGCGGACGGCCGACCTGCTGTCTCGTTCTCGGTTCTTGCAAGCCCCCCAGTAGGAGCATATGCTCCTATTTATTGACCCCCAGGGCACGGACCCGCGGCCGCCGCCCACGAGACAAGGAACGGCACATGCCCATCCCCGAGCGGACCACCAGCGATCCGTCCCCGCGGACGACAACGGGCGCGGCCCAGGGCGGTACCGCCCTGGACGAGCTCCAGGACCCTGGGGCGCGCCGGCGCGCAGGGCGCGTGCTCGCCCTGAGCAGCCTCGGCGTGTTCGTGGTGTTCCTCGACACCACCATCGTCAACGTGGCCTTCGAGACGATCGGCCGCAGCTTCCATACCACCACCGGGCACCTGAGCTGGGTGTTGAACATCTACAGCCTGGTTTTCGCCGCGGCGCTGATACCCGCCGGGCGCCTGGCCGACCGGTACGGCCGCAAGCGGGTCTTCCTGATCGGCATGACCGGCTTCGGCCTGATGAGCGCGCTGTGCGGGCTCGCCCCCAGCGCGACGGTGCTCATCATCGCCCGCGGGCTGCAGGGGGCCTT
>NZ_JBSFJX010000282.1:0-8608 GCF_053598275.1 Streptomyces sp. NPDC001156
GAAGCACTCGCCCGTGCCGACCTCGCCCAGCACGAGCGCGCCGCCGCCGGCGCCGAGCAGGCCGTTCTCCTGCACGGCACCCAGTTCCAGCGGAATCGGGCCCTGTACACGGCTGACGTCGCCATTCAACGTGCGGTGAGGGAACGCCCCGAGCCGGAAGCCGCGGCCGAATCCGCCGGGCGCGTCCTTCGCTACCTGCCAGAAGTTCGCTCTGACCGGCTGCTGCAGCAGCTGCACAACGTGCAGAGCGCACTCCAGCGGCACGCCACCATCCCGGCGGTCGCCGACTGGCTGGAGGAGTACCGCACGACAACCGGCGTCAGCTGAGGAGGAGACGGTGGCCCCGAGCACCCACACCGACGTGGTGATTCGCACCTACGGGCCGGGACAGGTCCCGCCGCTCGTGGACGTCGCCGCAGACATCTGGGCAGACGCTCATCCCGAGCTGGTCGCCAACCCCGGTGCGGCCACGGCCGGGCTCTCCGTGCCCGCCCTGCACCGCCAGATCACCGGTCACCTCAAGTGGGAGGGATTCGCCCTGGTGATGGCGTACGAGGGCGGCAGCGCCGTCGGATTCGCCTACGGCTTCCCCTGCACCGCCGACTACTGGTTCGGACCCGATCTCGTCGACCAGGTCCCCGCAGGCGCCCGCACCGAACGCCTCATGGGGCTGTGCGAACTGGCGGTCCGACCGCCGTGGCAGTCCCGGGGAATCGGCACCCGGATGCACGCTGAGCTGCTGCGAGTAATCGCCCCACAGTGGTCCTCCCTGCTCGCGCTGCCCTCGAACCGGCGCGGCCAGGACTTGTACGCGAGGCTGGGCTATGAGTACGCCGGCCCGTACGTCAACGAGCCAGGAGGACCCCAGTTCGACCTGCTCCTCCTGCACGTCAGCAACGCTTCCTGACACCCGCGTCCCGCCCGGCAGACCCCTGCCTCAGCTACCTGCCCGCTCCACGGGAACGTTCCCGAAAAACCGCACCCCCGTCGTCGTCAGGCGGGCCAGCGGCCCAGCGAGCACCCTCGAACAGCGCCTGCACCGGCGCGGCTCCCAGCCGACGCCGCAGGTCCCGCAGGGCATTCGCGCTCGGCGAGGCCACCGGCATCCCGGCCAGGCCACCGGTCAACTTGTCCCAGACCAGCCGGTATCCGACCTCGGGGAACAGGCACATCGCGAGCAGGAAGTACATCCCGACCCGGGAGGGAAGATCACACAGCCGCTGCTGAACCGTCCGTGTTTCCACGAACACCGCGTCGACCAACTCGAACGGGACGACGGATGTCAGCTCCCCCAGATGCCCCGGGGCGAGCCTGCCGACGACCACAGTGACCGTACGGGTGATAGCCGTCAGCGAAGACGGCAGGACAGAATGCAACGGCAACGGTGTACGATCCTGGTGGCTAATTACACAGAGTGGCCGAACGTCGGAGGTCACCAGCCGCGACTGCGCGCCCATTGCTGACAAATCGGACGAGCAGCGGCACCTTCGCGAACGTCGCCGTTACGCTGCGCCAATTAACTAACAGGATCGGGCAATGCCAGTTCAGCTCCCGAACCAGATCCAGCTGCTTGGGGCCGACGGGGCGCCACAGGGTCGTCGTTGCTTGCTGGCTGGTCATCGGCATCGCTCTCTGAAACGTAAGCCGCAGGGTGACTGGATAGCTGGTCGATCACAGTCGACTTGATCTTGTGGTCCGGTTCGGTGATCCTCGGGTCTCATGTCCCAGACCACGGTGCTGCCCAGCTATGAGGAACTCGCGGCGCTGGTGACGGGGCTGCGGAGCGAGTTGGCGGTGGCCAGTGAGCGGATCGTGGCATTGGAGGCCGAGGTCATGGACCTGCGGGCCCGGCTGAACCAAAACTCCGCGAACTCCTCGAAGCCCCCGTCTTCGGATGGCCTGGCCAAGCCGGCGCCGAAGTCGCTGCGGGGGAAGTCGGGGTGTGGTCCGGGCCGTCCGAAGGGGCAGCCGGGTATCACACTGCGCCAGGTCGAGGCCCCGGACGAGACGATCACTCACCGGCCCGACTCCTGTGGTGGTTGCGGGGCTGATCTCCAGGACGCGCCCGAGGTGGGGACGGAGCGGCGGCAGGTCTTCGACCTGCCTGAGGAGATACGGCTGGAGGTGATCGAGCACCGGCTGGTGTCGGTGCGATGTGCCTGCGGGAAGAAGGTGAGGGCGACCGCGCCGGACGGGGTGGGTGCTCCGGTGCAGTATGGGCCGCGGCTGGCGGCCGCCGGGGTGTATCTGATGCACGGGCAGTTCCTGTCCTAGGACCGTACCGCCCGGGCGCTGGCCGATCTGTTCGGCGCCCGTGTCGCGGTGGCCACCGTGGCGGGCTGGGTGCGGCGCTGCGCGCAGATTCTGGACACGTTCGGCCGGATGGTCGCCGAGAAGGTGGCAGCCGCGCCGTTGGCGTTCTTCGACGAGACAGGGTTTCGTACCGCCGGCCGGCTGCACTGGCTGCACTCCGCCTCCACCGGCGTGTTCGTGCACTTGAGTGTGCACCGAAGGCGTGGGGCCGAGGCGATTGACGCCGCCGGGATCCTGCCCGCCTTCCGCGGGGTGGCCATGCATGACGCCTGGGCCCCGTACGACACCTACACCGAAGCCGATCACGCCCTATGCTGCGCGCACGCCCTGCGCGAGCTGGTCGCGGTCACCGAACGCGGTCACGAGGCGGCCCGCTGCGCGGCCTACCGGGCCATCGACGCGCTGCTCGCACTGAAGAAGGCCACCGACACCGCCCGCGTCACCGGCGCCAACCGGATTGCCGACGAGGTCAGGGCCGGTGAGCTCAAGGCCCTGCACACCGCGGTCCGTGACGGACTGAAAGGCACCGCTGCCCGGTCCTCGAAGACCGAGCGCAAGCACAACGCCTTGTTCAAGCGCCTACACAGCCGCTGGGACGACTACCTACGCTGGGTCCACGACCTGACACTGCCCTTCGACAACAACCCGGCCGAGCAGACGATCAGGATAGCCAAGCTGCGGATCAAGGTCTCCGGGAGCCTGCCGACCCTCCTCGGGGCCCAGGACTTCGCGGCGATCCGGACCTACCTGGCCACCGCCGACCGCCACGGCCAGAACGCGCTCGACGTTCTCGACCAAGCCATGCGCGGCAGACCCTGGATGCCCGCCACCACTTGAACCCCACCGGTCTGCCGACCGGAGATCGCACACGCCTCCGAACAGGGGGCAGCTATCCAGTCACGCCGCAGGTACGGCGGGTCGGGAGACCGGCCGATACTGGCACTGCGAACTCGGCAGCTACGCAGTTTCCGCACCCGGGCCAGCTCCGTGACCAGCAGTTACGGGACAGCCCTTAATTCCTGATAGACCCGGTCGTGGCCCGTTCTGCTCGGTAAGCGGACGGTGCTTGTCCGTAGGCGCTGCGGAAGGTGCGTGTGAAGTGGCTTGCGTCGGCGAAGCCCCAGCGCGCGGCGATTGCTGCCACTGCGAGGTCGGTAGTAGTGAGGTCTTCGCATGCGGCCGCGAGTCGGCGGCTGCGGACGGCTTCTCGGAAGGTCCCGCCGCTTGAGGCGAACATCCGGTGCACGGTTCGAGTCGAGACCGAATGCGCTGCCGCCAGCGCCTCTGGGCTCAGGTGGGGGTCGACGAGATGGCGTTCGATCCAGCGATCCATGGCGATTTTGAGCGCAGGGCTGTAACGGGATGCTCCGAGATCGGCGGATTCTCCGCCGCCCTGGAGAGCGCCTGCGACGAGATCGAGCGTGGCGTTGCGTGCTGCCTCGATGCCTCCAGGTGGGAGAGCGGGAATCATGGATTCCACGCTCTCGAGGTAGCGGTTCAAGAGCATGACTGTGGCGCTGGTTGGGGGCAGCAGCACCATGCCGGAGCCCGTCAATGGCTCTCCCACCTCGCGTAGTGCGTCGGCGGGGACGAGCAGGATCCTCTTGCGATACGAGCCTGGGACCTGGAAGTTGAAGGACGCCTCCTCTCCGAGGGCCACACCGCCTCCCGGCTTGATCCGGTGACGCCGGCTACCCACGGCGACGTCCTCACACCCGGCGACGGCGAGTACCAGGGTCACGAAACCGTCGGACGCTGCTTCGCGGGACGCGCTCCGTCGCTGTCCAGCATGCGCCCGCACGCGGCAGTCCACCAGCGCTAGGTCTCCTAGCCATCGTCTGCGCAGACGCCCGCGGAACTGGGGAAGGTCGGACTCCGAGATGCGGATACTCATCGGGACGACCAGCTCGGACAGGTGTCGTTCCCAGGCATCGCGTCGCCCGTGCGGCACCAAGCCATCGACCGTGACGTCGTCGACGCTCGCTGGGGGTGGGACAACTGTCATGTCCGCTCAACTCCGCTGAAGATCCCGCCGGTTCGCACTATCCAACGCCTCCCATGGTGGTTGGGCAAGTCTCGGGCCGTTGCAGCACCGGCCGCAGCTGGTCTAGGACCGTGGGGTCCTCGATGGTCGGCGGGACGCGAGCCTCAATGCCGTCGGCGATCTCCCGCATCGTCTTACGCAGGATCTTCCCGGACCTGGTTTTGGGGAGGCCAGTGACGATGTCGACGCTTCGCAAGGAGGCGATCGGGCTGATCCGGGTCCGGATCCGTTCCAAGAGGTCGCGTCGGAGCGAGTCGCGATAGCCCTGCCTGTGGGTCGACCCCGGCCTTGAGTACGACGAAGCCGCGGGGCACCTGGCCCTTGAGACTGTCGTGGACACCGATGACGGCGCACTCCGCGATGTCGGGATGGGTCGCGATGACCTCCTCCATCGCACCTGTCGACAGACGATGGCCGGCCACGTTGATCACGTCGTCGGTGCGTCCCATGACGAAGACGTAGCCGTCGCTGTCGATGAAGCCGCCGTCGCCGGTGAGGTAGTACCCGTCGAACTCCGATAGGTAGGAGCTCACAAACCGCTCGTCGTCCCTCCAGAGTGTGGTGAGAGCTCCGGGTGGAAGGGGCAGCCGTGCTGCGAGCGCGCCTTGGATTCCCGCCGGAAGCGGGTGTCCGTGAGCGTCGAGGACCTGAAGGTCCCAGCCAGGCATTGTGAGCGACGGAGATCCCGGCTTGATCGGGAGCAGTTGCAGACCAGCTGGGTTGGCGGCGATCGCCCAACCACTTTCGGTCTGCCACCAGTGGTCGATCACCGGAACCCCTGTGTGCCGGCTGGCCCACTGCCACGTCTCCGGATCCAGTCTCTCGCCGGCGAGAAAGAGGTGCCTTAGCGCAGAGATGTCGTGCTGACGAAGGTATCCCGCCTTGGGATCCTCCTTGCGCAGGGCCCTCAGCGCGGTGGGTGCGGCAAACATGGCGCGGACGTGGTGTTCCTCGATGACTCGCCAGAACTGCCCCGCGTCGGGAGTGCCGACCGGCTTGCCCTCGTAGAGGACCGTGGTCGCGCCGACGAGGAGCGGGCCGTAGACAATGTAGGAGTGCCCGACCACCCATCCGATGTCGGAGGCGGTGAACATGACATCCCCGGGGCCGATGTCGTAGATGTTGGTCATCGTCCACGCCAGGGCTGTTGCATAGCCGCCGGTGTCGCGTACGACGCCCTTGGGGCGGCCGGTCGTCCCGGAGGTATAGAGGATGTAGAGCGGGTCGGTCGAGTCGACGATCACCGGCTGCACCGGCTCGACGGTGGCCATGAGTTCCGACCAATCGTGGTCGCCCGCGCTTAGGGCCGCGGTGGCCTGAGGGCGTTGCAGGACGATCGTCGCCGAGGGCTGGTGTTCGGCGCTGCGGAGCGCTTGGTCCAGCAGAGGTTTGTACTCGATGATTCGGTTGCCTTCGATCCCACAGGAGGCGGTTACGACGACCTTCGGTGCAGCGTCGTCGATGCGGGATGCGAGTTCGGGAGGCGCGAAGCCGCCAAATACCACAGAGTGAACTGCGCCGATCCGAGCACAACCCAGCATCGCGATGACCGCCTCGGGCACCATCGGCATGTAGATGACCACGCGATCGCCCCTGACCACGCCCACCCGGGTGAGCGCACCGGCGAAGCGGGCGACGAGATCGGTGAGATCGCTGTAGGTGATGCTCGTGCTGGTCGAGGTGACGGGCGAGTCGTGGATAAGAGCGATTCGGGAGCCGTGCCCGGCCTCGACATGCCGGTCGAGGGCATTGTGGGCCATGTTCAGGCGGCCGTCGGGGAACCAGCGGTAGAAAGGGGCCTGGCGGGCGTCAAGGGCCCGGCTCGGTGCCTGCGCCCATGCGAGAGCGCTGGCTGCTCCGAGCCAGAACCCGTCCGGGTCCTCCAGGCTCCGCGTGTGGATCTCGGGGTAGGTCATGGCAAGCGTCGGGGTCCTTTGTGCAGTCGAACGACTCGGTGGCCTGGTGGCGCGGCAACAGTGGCCGCCGCGCCACCAGGAGCCGGATTTCTCGTGCTCTCAGGCCAGCGAGAGCGGGACGTCGAGCCGGGGACGGCTCTCGATGGCCTCCGCCATCCTCTTGACCCGCTTGGGATCCAGGCCCAGCGCCTCAGCGGTGAACACCGTCGGCCAGACCTTGCCGTCCACGCCCCAGGTGCCGCTTGGGATCTCGTTGAGCAGCACGAAGACGCGAGCGTCCCCCGTTCCGGCGGTGCCGTCCGCTTCGAGGACGGCATCCGTCACGTCCTTGACCATGCCCTCGATCCGCTCGTAGTCCATGAAACCGACCATGACGCTGACGTGGGCGCGGTAGACGGCCTGGGTGAGGGGCTTGCCGGCCGCGGAGATGTTCTCGCGAGGCACCTCGTGGAGGTAGACCCACGCGATTGACTGCGAGCCATCGTTGATCTCGATTCCCTCCCACTTCAGGCAGGTGGATGAGAGTGTGGCGAGGAGCTTGTCCTTGGCGTCCTGGCTCAGAGCGCCACTCGGGTAGTACAGGTCGACCATGGGCATGGCTGCTTCTCCTTCTATTGGCTTCGGTTGCTGGCTTGGCGTGTCGGGCCAGGTGCGGCCGTCTTCTGCGACCGCGGGTGCTGCTCGGGGCGCGTGCCCCGCTAGGGACTGATCAGCTCGTGACTGCGAGATGCTCGACGAACCAGTCGCGTGCGGCCCGGCTGGCGATGTCGAATCCTTCGACGTAGGCGTCAAAGTGGCCACCGGGCAGGATGGTGATCTTCTTCGGCTCACGTGCCCGCTCGAACGCGTCGATCGCCAGGGTTGCCGGCGTGAGGTGGTCGTCCGCTGCCGGCAGCAGAAGCAGCGGTGTCGGGCTGATGGCGGCGATGTGCGCGACCGGCTCGTACTCGGTGAACATCTCGACGCTGCGCAGGGTGACCTCGTTGCGCCAGGAGGGTGCTCGAACCTTGGCGGTCTCGGTGAACCAGGTCCACGAGTCGGGTGTTGGCAACGCGGACGACGCAAGAGGGTCTTCTGCGACCACCGGGATCATCGCCGGTTCCGCCCCCGCGTAGCGAGCGGCGCGGTCCTCGTCGAACGAGGCTCGAAGGCCGGCGATGAAGTCAGCTCGGACCAGTGCCTGCAGGTTCGCCAAGCCACTGACCAGGGGGACCTGACTGACCACGGCCCTGACCCGCCGGTCCAGGGCTGCGACGACCAGTACGTGTCCTCCCGAGTAGCTGCTACCCCAAACACCGATCCGGAGCGGATCGACCTCGGGCAACCCTGACGCCCACGTGATCGCATGGCGATAGTCGCGGACCTGCGCGATCGGGTCGATCTCCTGCCGCGGCGTCCCCTCGCTGGCACCAAAGTTGCGGTGATCGAACACAAGGGCATTCATCCCGGCCGAGGCGAAGACCTCGGCGAAGGCGTCCAGGTACATCTCCTTGACGGCCGAGAACCCATGCGCCATCACGATCGTGGCGGCCGGACTGGTTGCCCCCTCGGCCCCGTAGAACCACCCTCGCAGCGACACGCCCTCGGCATCGAACTCGACATCTCTTCTGCTCACGCCAGCCTCCTCTGACACGTGACCCACACTTCGCGGTTGTGGCGTCCGTCACATCCTGTCTGGGGCCGGTTGGACAGGCATGGACAGCAGCGCCAGATTCTGGAAGCCCAGCGCCACCCAGGGGAGGCATCACGACTGCTCCACACTTGCACGGCCCAGTCGCCTGCCGTCATCAACATCGGAGTTCCGACGCACAGGTCGCCGACGTGGTTCAGGGGCTCCGTTGCGTTGAGCGTCGCCCTGATCGAGCCAGGCTTGAGCATTGAAGTCATCGACCCGACCTATCCGGTGGCTGCCTCCGAAGTCGGCGTTCGCCGGGTTCCTGTTCCCGACCGAGGTGATCGTGGTCGCGGTCCGTTGGTATCTGCGCTGCAACCTCTCGTATCGCGACGTTGAGGAGTTGCTGGTCGAACGTGGGGTCGAGGTCGATCACGTCGATGGGTGCAGCGGTTCACGCGGCTGCTGGCCGACACCGGCGCGATCCTGGAGGTTAATTTCACGGAGTGGCCGAACGTCGGAGGTCACCAGCCGCGGCTGTGCGCCCATCGCTGACAAATCGGACGAGCAGCGGCACCTTCGCGAACGTCGCCGTGACGCTGCGCCAATTAACCACCACGATCGTGTACGATCTTGGTGGCTAATTCCAACTGTCATGCTGCGAGGCTGAGTTGGAGTCTGGCGAGGTGGCTGTGGCTGCCGCGGTCGAGGGGGTGGCCGTTC
>NZ_JBSFJX010000283.1:0-8572 GCF_053598275.1 Streptomyces sp. NPDC001156
TCGTAGACGGTGGAGCGGCCGAGCTTGAGCCGGGCCATGACTTCCGGGACGGTCAGCAGCTCTGCGGTTGCGGTCGTCATGCTGCGGCTCCTTCCAGGGCCAGTTGGTCGCGCAGGGCTTCGCGGGCGGTGTCGCGGTTGAGCTGGAGGTCGCGAGCGATCGACGCGGCGAGGGCGGATTCGCCGGGGGTGTGGCCGTGGCCGGCGTACTGCCAGTCGGCGAGGACGAGGACGGTGTCCGGTTCGACGTCGTCCAGGCCGAGGGATTCGCGTTCTTCTGCGGCGCGGTAGTCGGCGCGTTCCTGGCGGAGGGCGCCGAGGGTGGTGGAGTAGCGGCGGGATTTGGTGGAGAAGTGGCCGCGGAAGCCGAGCATGTGGGCCCAGGCCCAGAGGCGGCGGTCCGGGTAGAGCGAATCCAGGAGCTTGCAGGCTTCGATGAGGCGGCGGGCGTGGTCGGGCACGGCGTGGCGGTCGAGTTCGGCGAGTTCGCCGATGCGGCGGTCCAGGGTGCCGGTGGTCTCGGCGGCTTTGGTGGCGTACTTGGCGACGTAGGCGGCGACGGCCTGTTCGGTGATGTCGGAGCCGTCGCCGAAGGCCTTGACGGGCCGGACGTCGAGCTGGGTGCCCCACCGGAAGGTGCGGGCGGGCTGGTCGCCAGCGGCCGGCACCGAGACCGAGGTGTAGGAGTGCGCGGCAGCGGCCCGGATCGCGTCGGCGAGCAAGTCCACCGTTGCCCAGGATGGCGGCGGGGTGTCCGGGCCCTCGGGTCCGTCGATGCGGATCACGGCGTGGAAGTGCACGGCGCCGCGCTTTTGGAACTCGGCGACCTTGCCGTACGACAGGCGGGCGTGGTCGGGGAGTTCACGGCGGGTGAGTCCGGCGCGGGCAGCGATCTCGCGGCGGAGCCGGGTGGTGAACCTCATCCACAGCTGTCCGGCGTGGTTGTTGAAGAGGACGGCGCCCGCGTAGTCGTACGTGGCCGGGTCCAGGGCCGTCCCGAGGGCGGGGTCGTCAGCGGCATGGCGGGTGCCGCAGCGGCAGACGCCATGGTCGGGCCGGTTGTGGACCGGGCCGAAGGACGGGGCCGTGAGGGTGGCGAAGACCCTGGAGTGGTCGCGGACGGTGGCGGGGATGTCGCGGCGGTCGTCTCCGGCAAGGCCTGCGCGGATGAGGTGGTAGGTGTCGCCCGCGTAGGTGAAGGCACAGGCGGGGCAGCGGGAGGCACGGCGGTTGCCGCACGCGATGCGAAGGCGTCCGCCGGGCTCGTTCTCGGTCGAGTAGTGGTGCAGAGTCTCGCCGGTGACCTTGTCCTTGTGGAGGGTCCAGCCCTGCAGGTGGATGGGGTCGGCGCAGCCGCCGGTGCGGCGGATCTGCTCTTCCCAGCGGTGGAAGTCGTCGGCCGAGGCCACCCTCAGCACGTCGCCGAGGGTGGTCGGGTCGAGCAGCGTCTCAGGCACGGGCGCCCTCCCGGTTGCGGCGGGTGGGGGCAATGCCGGTGCCGTGGCAGGCGGGGCAGTGGGCGGTGATGGTGCGCAGCTGGCCGCGGGCGTTGCGGCCGCCGAGGGTGATGGCGGCGGAGGCGAAGCCGTCGCAGTTGGGGCAGATGCGGGGTGCCGTTGTGGTGCGGTCGGTCATGCTGGGGTTCCTTCCGGTTCCACGGGATCGGATGGGGGCATGGCTCCCGGGCGGTGGATGCTTGGCGGTATCAGGGCCGCCCGGGGGCCGGTCAGCGCCGCTTGGCGTCGGCGGTGATCAGGGAGCGGATCACCAGGGCGCAGATGGCGAGCGAGGCGCCGGTGATGGCGACCGCGAGGAGCATGGAGACCAGGACTGCGCCGACGACCAGGACCACGGCCGTGCCAGCACCCACGAGCGCGACCACAGCGCCGGGCGTGAGCTGGACGGTAGGCCGGGCCGGGGCCACCGGCACGGGTGCGGGGGCTACCGGGTGTTGCACGACGGTGGCTGGCTCGATGACGGCGGGCGGGGTGACGAGGCCGGTCGGCATCGGGTTGGTGGGGACCTTGGGGCGGAGCACGGTGGATCTCCTCTCGGTGGGCGTTACTTGAGGAAGCTGTCGATGGCGGGGGCGAGGACGCTGTCGGCGAGGAGGAAGCCGCCCAGGAGGAGCACGGCCACGAGCCAGGCGGGTGGGCGGATGAGCTTGACGCCGAGGTAGCCGACGACGATCAGGGCGAGCCACAGCGGAACCTGCACGGGGGGCCTCCTAGCCGACGCGGCAGCGGTGGGTGCGGGCGGCGAGCTGGGCGGCGGAGGAGCTGGAGTAGTCGGCGGACCAGCCGCACCGGTCGTTGGTGCACACGGCGGCGTGTTTGGTGTGGCCGTTGCGGTCGCGGTGGGTGCCGATCTGCACCGGGCCGATCCGCATCACGGAGTGGAAGTGGTCACGGGCAGGCATGACGGTGGTTCTCCCTTCGGGGTTAGGCGAGTTGGGCGGCGATGGCGTCGGCCAGCTGCGGCGGGACGCCGAGGCGGGCGCGCAGGGTGTCGGTGTCGATTCGGGTGCCGGTGCGGGCCTGGTGGTCGTCGGCGACCTTGCGTGCGTGCTCGACGAGCACGGCCGGAACCGCAGGCACCGGGTCGGCAGCCGGAAGGACCGGGGCCTGCTCGACCGATACGAGCTCGGGCTCTGGAGCGCTGACGGGCTCGGGCTCGACGCGGGGTGCAGGGTCCGGGGCCACGGGTGCCGGCGGATGCGGCTCCTGGTGGCCGTTGGAGTGGGCGAGGAGGGTGCCGCCCAGGAAGGCGAGGGCGGGCCATCCGGCGATGCCGAGGCGGAGCAGGGCTGGTGGGTTGGCCAGGTCGAGGAATCCGGCGGTGGCGATGTTGGCGCCGAGTGAGGCGAACAGGGCGATCACGAACCAGGACCAGGCCAGCCGGGACGGCCCATCGCTGCGGAGGCGTCGCCAGGCGGCGACCAGGAGCAGGTCGACGCTGACCGGGTAGGCCCACGCCTTCCAGCCGGCCTGTCCGGCAGCGGCGGCCAGGTCGTGCAGGTGGGCGAAGGACAGCGCCCCGGCGATGACGGCCTGGACCAGCACGGCGTCGATGCGGAGAGCGGGGCGGCTCATGGTGGCTCCTTCCTGTTGCAGGCATGGAGGGGGTAGGGACCTGGCGCGAGGACGGTCGCGCCGGCCGAGGGCGGGGAGGGTCAGGCTGTCGCGGGGGCGGTCTTGGACAGCGGCACCGGGGCCGCAGCGGTGCCAGTCAGGGCGGGCCGGAAGGGGGCCAGTTCGGGCAGGTCCGGGGTGCGGTCGGCATGCCGGTTGCAGACGTTGACAGCCTGCCGCAGCGTCGTGTGCGGGGCGCGGATGCGGTGCCAGCCCCCGGTGGAGTCCCCGGCGACGGCGACCCCGCGCATTGCGGCGGGGATCTGGATCGCGGCCAGGACGGCGTCCGGGGAGATGTCGCCGAAGGCCATGTTGGCGGAGGTCTCGTCGTTGACGCGGTGCGCGGTGCGGCCGGTGAGCTGGGCGCGGAGCATGGTGATGCCCTTGCCGAGTTCGGAGCCGAACCGCTGCCCGCAGATCTCCAGATAGATGCCGGCCGCACGGCCCAACTGGGCCAGTCGCACCAGCGCGGTGATGATCCGGTCCCGGCGCTTCTCCTCCTCCTTGCTGGCGAACAGGGCGAGTTCGGCCACCTCGTCCACCAGCACCACCACGGGCGTGGGGCGCAGGTGGTCGGGCAGATCCCAGATGTCGGCGGCGATCTCCGCGTCCGGGACGTCGGCGGTGATGCGCTGCTCGGCACGGATCAGCTGGTACACGCCCTTCATGCGGGCCACGAGGGCATCCAACAGCTCGGCGGCGGTGTCCGGGTTGTCGGCCAGGGCGGAGAAGCGGCGGGCCAGTGGAAAGAGTTCGACCCCCTGCTTGCAGTCGATCCCCACCAGGGCGACGTCCTGGGTGGCCAGTCCGGCGACCAGGTTGCGCTGGTAGACGGACTTCCCGGACTCGGTGGCGCCCAGGGTGAGGGCGTGGGGTATCGCCCGGTAGTCGCGGTAGTGCACCGAGCCGTCCTCCCGCAAAGCGACCGCAACCCGCATCGGCCGGGTGTCGATGCTGGCGGGCATCTGCACCCGCTTGAGGACGTCGTAGCCGGTCATCCGCACCTCCACCGCACCCGAGCGAACCTCCCGTGAGGTGACTCCGTACATGGAGAAGGAGTGGCGCAGCCGGTCGGAGGCGGCGGCGACGTCGAAGGCGTCCTGACCGGGCCGCAGTTTGAGCCGGAGGACCAGGCCGGTGCGGGTCGGCCGCAGCAGCAGGATGCGCGGCGGGCGGGACTCCGGGGCGGGGCGGTTGGTGGCCCGGGCTAACGCCAGCCGCCACCGCGAGGGCGGGACGGCCAGGCCGCAGGCGTCCATGACCGTGGCGTAGCGGACCAGGACCCGCACCGCGGCGAGGGTGACGCCGAAGGTCAGCCAGTACCAGGCGGGGCGCCGCCACCGCAGGAGGCCCGCAGCAGCAGCGACCAGTACCAGCGCGACCGTGAACCCGGTCACGGTCAAGCCGCCTTCGCCGAGCCGGCGGCGGCGACGAGTGAGGTGATGGCGACCGCGCGGAACGCGATCCCGTGCCGCTTCTGCCCGTTGAAGTCGTTCTCCCACGGCCGGGCGATCAAGCCCGTCAGCGCGACCGGGGTGCCCATGGCCAGCTCACCGGAGATGCCGGGCTCGGGGACGGTGACGGACAGGATCTCCACCTCGTCGTTCGCCGCGAACATCACGTCCACGGTCATCAACTTCGCCCCGGTCTCGGCATCGGTGGCGATCTCACCGGTCCGGCGGTCCTTCACCTTCGGCTGCGGGGTCTTGGCGACCATCACGGTCGCGGCGGAGGTGTCGACGGGAATCTGACGCACGGCAGATCACTCCTCTATAGAGGCTGGACTCCGTCACTCATGTATATGAGTGACATGAAGAAGAGTGCCTGACTCCTATATATGAGTCAACCCGCCGCGAAGGAGAACTCGCGACGGGCTGAGGAGAGTTGAGTCCGCGTCAGTCGGCAGCAGGGATCCGGTACTCGAAGATGAACTGGTCAGCAGCCATGAGCGTGTCACAGACCTCCACCACACGACCCTCCGTCGAACGGGCCTCGCGGACCAGGTGAACCACCGGCGCACCGGGGCTGAGCGCCAGCTCCGACGCCTCCGCCTTGGATGCCGTACGCGCCTGCAGCGTTTCCACGAACTCGGCGAACTCGTGCCCGTGGTCTTCGAGTCGGGCGTAGATGCCACCGCCGCCGGGGTTCTCGGCGAACAGCTCGGGGATGTCCTTGACGACATCCCACGGGAGGTACGAGGTCGCGGTCTCAACGGGAGTGCCGTTGCGGAAGTAGAGGCGACGCCGGGCGAGCACCTGGGTGCCGGCGGGGACGCCCAGTCGCTCGGCGGCATCCTCCGGGGCCTCCATGGGGCCGATGTAGAGAACGCTCACCTTGGCGGTGGCACCGGACTGCGCGGACTCCGCGAGGTACGCGGCCTTGCCGCCCTGGCGGTGCGAGCGCCGGAAGCGGTCGGAGGAGCGATGACGTACCGGCGGGCGATCCTTCACGATCGAGCCCTTGCCATGCCGCGTCTCGACAAGCCCGCTCGCGCGCACTTCCACCATGGCCTTGCGAATCGTGCCACCCGAGACGCCGTAGCGGTCCACCAGCTCCGACTCACTGGGCACCATCTCACCGGGCTTGAGGACACCGACCCGGATCTGCTGCACGATCTCCTCGGCGATCTGCACGTACCGAGGTACGGCCCTCTCACCTCCTACCGCTGTTCCCATAGTCCTTCTCTTCCTCCTATGCTCCTGTACATGAGTAACAGCGCTCGGGAAGCCCAGTCAACGCCGCTGCACTCCGTGTCCGTGGCCGGAGTAGTGGTGCGCGAGGACGGACGCCTCCTGGCGATCCGCCGAGCGGACAACGGCACTTGGGAGCTCCCCGGCGGCGTACTCGAACTCAACGAGACCCCCGAGGCCGGCGTCGCCCGCGAGGTCCTGGAAGAGACCGGCATCCACATCGAGGTCGACGAACTCACCGGGGTCTACAAGAACACAACCCGCGGCATCGTGGCCCTGGTCTTCCGCTGCAAGCCCTCAGGCGGCACCGAGCGCACCTCCACCGAGTCCACCGCCGTCGAATGGCTCACACCCGACGAGGTCAGCCAGCGCATGGCCGAGGTCTTCGCGATCCGCCTCCTGGACGCTTTGGACGGCAACGGCCCGCACGTGCGAAGCCACGACGGCCGAAAGCTCCTGAGCGCCCGGTGATCCGCAGACCTCATTGCATTTGATCAGCGGACGCCTCGTTGCCCAACAGGCGAGCCACCGTTGGTCGTGGAGCACCCGTTGCCCACCACGCACTGGTTCTGCTCTCTGCGGACCCGCCGGGAGATCCGCTTCGTCGTCCACCAAGCCTTCCGCGCCCTCGGACGCGCGCTTATCTGCTGGCGACGCCTGAACCCAGCTGTCGACCGCTAATTCTTCTGCAGAGTGCGAGAGACACCCGCGATGACGGCGGTAGTCAGCACCCAGCCAAAGGCGATCAGTAGGTAGGCCAGCCACTGAAGGTTGTTGTTCGACCAGTACCAGGCCGTCCGCTGCCCCAGACCACCAATGGGGATCAAGAGGTCGAGCGTGTAGACGAGGGGCTGGAACGGGGCACCTTCGCCTTGTTTGACCGGGTTGGGAGAGTAAGCGCCGAAGGACAGCGTGCCCAGCAGGGTCAGCGCGAGGAGCCAGACGCCTGCCAGCCAGGGACGGTAGCCATAGCCGACGGTCGCGTCGAGCAGGTGGCCCCACACACGCGCGGCGGGGTGAAGAGTTCGACGCCGATGGCGCTGCTTGGCCAGAAGAACGCGGCGGGCGTCGTCGTCGTGGCCGGCCTTTCGGTACCAGCTCGCCAACTGCTCATAGGGCTGAGGGCTGTAACCCGGGCTGCGTCGTATCCACGCCAGGCGGTGGGCCACGGAGTCCCGCTGGCGCACTGCTTCCCGTCGCTCACCTGTTTCCTCCATCTTGATGGAGCCGTAGGCGAAGCCGTCCAGTTCCACCACGTTCGGCCAGCTGTGGTCGCTGTCATGGAGGTAGGACACCTGCGCCCCTCGCAGGTCCATGGTGCCGGACGGTGGCCGGGTGAGGGTGAAGTCGAAGTCGACGGCCTGCATCCGTGGGGCAACCAAAGACGGACCGCGGCCGTCGGGTGGCCCGTTCAGGAGGGCTCCTTCAAAGGTCAAGTTGTCCAAGATGCGGGCACCTCGAAGGCGTACGGTCCCGTTCGCAGTGAATCCGTTGGAGAAGTCGAGCGTAGAGGCCACGGCGTTGTCGAGGGCGAGTGCCACTCCGCTCGGGCCAGGAACCTCCAACTGTGCCCCCTGCATGAAGAGTCCGCCGGGTAACTGCGCCCCCAGCAGGCGTACTTCACCTCGTGCGAGGAACCCCTGCCTACAGAACATGCCCCCTTCCATGACCAGGCCGCCGGCAGCCACAGCCCACCCGCCGGGGGCGCTGATCTCGGCCCCGTTCAGAAGCAAGCCGCCGGTCACTCGGGCGTCGCTCAGCGACAGCGCGGTACTCACGTGGTTAAAGGGCGAGGAGGCAAGGCTTTCCACGACGGAGCGTCGCAGGTCTAGATTTCCCTCGATGCGGGCTGAATCGGCTTCGATGCCCGGCACCTGACTGCCCGTGATCACGAGCGTCTGTGTCGACGCTCCGAGAATATCCACCGACTCCTCGAACCAGCAGTCCTCGAGCCAAAGGGCATGAGTGATCTGCGCGCCGGCCAAGACGAGGTGCCCAGATATCCGCGCCCCGGCGAGCCTCAGGCACGCTACAACGCCCGACTGCGTGGTGTTCGCGCCCAGGAGGAGGGCCACGATCACGGCGGCCCGAACCGTCCGCCGGGAGCCCCACTGCCCACCTTCGGAGACAAGGTCGTCCTCGGGAGCCCCTGTGCGCAGGTCCACTCGGCGTCCCTCAGGGAACGCGTCCCACAGCTCACGCTCCGGGGAAGTCAACTCGTCGTATGAGAGCACTCATGCAGAGTAGTGATCTTCCTTAGGACTCGCCTTGCCTGACCGCATCCGGACCTGAGCGCGTGTCCACTCTGTCAGGACTTCTCAGAAGCCATCCGCTTACCGATCAACGGGCTTGTCTGGTCGAACAGGGGTCTTGATCGGGTGATCGCGGTGCGGTCGGCGCATGAAGGCAGGGCCTCGCGGTAGCTCGGGGTTGTCGAAGCCAACGAGCACCAGGAGGCTCTGTTGCCGCAGTCTTTCGCGCTCGCGCCCGTGGAGTCCAACTCGCCGTCTCCGTCGTGTGACTGCCTCGCGCACAGGTTTGGCAACGCGGCGGACGGACCGGACCGCGTGCGGTGTTACGGCTCGGATCTGACAGACGCGGAATGGCAGGTCATTCGGCCGTTGCTGCCCGTTCCGGCGTGGTTTCAGGGGCGGGGCGGCCGGCCGGAGGGCTACTGCCACCGCATGATGTTGGACGCAGTGCGCTATGTGGTCGACAACGGCGTCAAGTGGGCCAACCTGCCGGCGGATTT
>NZ_JBSFJX010000284.1:0-8539 GCF_053598275.1 Streptomyces sp. NPDC001156
CGGGCTGCCCTCAGCTTCAACCGCCCTGCTGCGACAGGTCGGCGGTGGCGTCCTTTCACCGCCACTCGAACAACTCGCGCTTCACGGCGCACCTACGTCTTTCGTCAAGCTAGGCGTGTGGTTTGGGGTTCGTAGGTGATGCCGGCACTTGCAGCACATAATACGATCTCGTAATATCCGAAATCGTGAAGTCCGAATCCGTGTCATCTGAACGGTCGGTGCTGCTGACCTTGCAGCGCGCGACCCACGCCACCTTGCAGCTGATCGCCGCCGAGCTGGTCGACCTCGACCTGACCGCCTCCGAGATCAACGCACTGGCCAACCTCGCCGACGGCCAGGGCCGCACCGTGTCCCAACTGGGCGCCGCCATCGGCAGTCGCCCTACGACGCTGACCAGCGTGTTGGACCGGTTGGAACGACGCGGTCACATCACCCGCGGCACGCACGCCGACGACCGCCGCTCGGTGCTCATCGAACTCACCGAGTCCGGGCGTGCAGCGGCAGCCCTGATCAAGCAGACCCTCGCAGATCTTGAGAGCCGCGCGCTGCACGGTCTGCCTGCCGAGGCGATCGCCGGCTTCTACGCCGTTCTGGACGCGTTGATCAAGGAGGGGGTGTGATCACAAACGGCCAGGGCGCGGAAGAAGGGCCTTCGCCATTCCTGGAGCTGATGGCAGAGGTGATGGCCGCCGCCGAGCGGTTCGGCCACCGCCAGCACGTCCACCTGACCTGGCTGGCCGTACGGCGCTACGGCACCGACGCAGCAGTGGATCTGGTCAGTGACGGTATCCAGCGCACCGCCCGCTACGCAGGGGCCCCGCAGAAGTACAACGCCACCGTCAGCCGCGCCTGGGTCGAGCTGGTGGGCCACCATGCGGGTCAGTCGGACACGGCAGACTTCGACGCATTCGTCGACCAGCACCCCGCGCTGTTCGACAAGAAGCTGCTCACGCGCTTCTACCGGCCCTCGACGTTGGCCGGCACCCCGGCCAGGGCCGGCTGGGTCGAGCCCGACCTCGCGCCCTTTCCGTGGCACACACGCCGACCGGTCTAGGCCCGAGGACGCGGATACATCGTGAGGCGGTTCGCGGGGAAGGCGTAGGGGTCGCTGCGGAGGTCGGCGGAACGCACCCCGAAGGACCGCGCAGTCCCAGCCGGCGGCAATTCCGCAGCCGTCCCATCGCAGATACGGGCGCGATCTGAAATCGGCTGCTGAGCCTCATCAGTGTCGCCGCGGAACCTCAAGGTCATGCAGACAATGGCCGACACGCAGAACCCGCCCAAGGCGCTGCGTTGCTACCGGTCGTTCTTCAACCGCTCCTCAGTACACAAAGACCCGGTCCTGTGAGGGCACGGCGAGCAGGTAAGGGCGGAACCCGCCTCCCTGCCCGCCAACAGGGTTGGCGGGCAGGGAGGCGGGGCAGCGGCGGGCTCATCGAGATGCCGCGATCGATGCCGCCGTGAGTCTGTCCACGGCCGTCGCGACCGCCTCGGGGCTGGAGATCATCGTCAGGTGCCGGGCGCCCGGGATGAGTGTCGGAGGCGGTGCGCCGATGCGCCGGGCGGTCTCCTGCGGCGTCTGCCGGGTGAACACGCCGTCCTGGGCTCCGAACACCACCGACTTGGGCAGGCGCACCCCGGCGAGCCCAGCCACCTGGTCTGCGGGCAGACCAGGCACACCCGCGGCCAGCATGCTCCAGAGTGCGTTCTCCGCGCCCGGCACCCGGAGCGGGCGTCGCCACTGATCCAGACCGGCGGCGTCCAGGCGCGGACAGGCAGGCCCGCATTGTGCGTCGTACATGCTGCGGATCACCGCGTCGATGCCGAGCCCGAGCCGCAACAGGCTGGTGCGGTACGGGTCGATCAGTACGTACTTGAAGCCCGGCGGCGGCCCGGCACCGGTGTCGAGGGCGTCGCCGTCGAGGAGCATCACACCCCCCAGCCGGCCAGGGGCCCGCAACGCCGCCTCGGTGACCACGGCGGCTCCGCTGGAGTGCCCCACCAGCAGTGGACGCTCGCCTGGACCGCCGAGGTGCATGGCGTCCAGGAAACCCAGGAGCTGACGAGTGAAATGGTCGACGGTGTACGGGCCGTGGCGCTCGCTGTATCCGTCGCCCGTCAGGTCGAGCGCGTACACCCGGTGGTCGTGGGCGAGCAGCGGGGCAAGGCGCGACCAGGTGTCCACGGATTCGAAGGCGCCGTGCACCAGGACGACCGGTGGGCCCGACGTACCCCAGGTCTGGTAGCGCGTGCGGATGTCGGCGGCCTGCACGTACCTGAGCCCCCGCGGCGGCGCGGTGCGTCGGGCCGTGACAGCGTTGAAGACGAACGAGGCCGCTGTCACGACCACCAGCACGACGGCACAGCCCAGTGCGGCGCGCCGCAGCCACCGCCGCGGCCGGGAGCGGTGTGGCGGATGCGCGCGCTCGGCCCGGCGCAACGGCGGAGCGGATGCCGGCTGGGCGCCCCCGTCTCCGTCTCCGGCTTGGCGAAGATCAGCTGTCACGGCCCACAGCATCGCCCATGGCACACCCGCGGTCATCCTGCGGGTGGAGTCATTGTGACTACTCCGCCGGGTGTAGCGGAGGGGAGTCGTGCGGTGATGGTTATTTCAGGTGCTGGCTGAGAGTTTGGAACATCATCTACGCCCGGGAATCACTCCCGCCGCCCAGTGCGTAGCGGAGGAGCTTCAGTGGATCCTGCGAAGCAGTCATCAGGCGGTCGGGTCCAGGGCCCGGAGTACTTCGAGCAAACTATGAACCGGAGCGAGCTCGCTGTCCGGGAGAGGGTCCGGGCTGAAGTGATGAGCTCCTTGCATTCGTTCAGCGAGTCGACGACGAGGCCTTGATCGACGTCCCAGTGCAGCGTGTCCCGGTGTTTTGCCGGCTCGCACACGCCCGGCCCGAAGCGCGTCGGATGAGCCCGCGCTTCCCAACGCCGCGGGCTTCGATGGCGGGTCCGACCCCGCCCAATCCAGCGGCTGGGCAAGCCCAGCCTGACGCCGGTCAGCGTCTGACTCGGCAGCTGCGTACGACCCGCGGCGAGGATGCGCCGGCTCCGCAGTGGCCGCTGTGTGCCGCCTGACCCGCCCCCGAGCCGCTAGCTGCCTTGCCCGCAATAACCTGAACACCATCGGCCCCCCGGGGACCGGCTCGAATCGCACGACAACCGCATTCCCGCCATACGAGGGAAGGGACGAGATCCGCATGAGCGCGCCACCTCTGCCCGGGGTGCTCGGTGACATCGCACCGATCCTGAATCACTGGGGTTATTGGGCCGTGGGCGGCCTGATCTTCGTCGAGGACTTCGGCGTCCCCGCCCCGGGCGAGACGATCCTCATCGCCGCGGCGCTGTATGCGGGTGCCGGGCAGCTCAACATCGCCGCCGTCATCGCCATCGGCATCATCGCCGCCATCCTCGGAGACAACGTCGGCTACCTCATCGGCCGCACCGGGGGGCACGCGCTGGTACAGCGCTACGGCAAGTACGTCTTTCTCACGCCCGAACGGTATGAGAAGACCGAGAATTTCTTCGCCCGCCACGGCGGGAAGGTCGTCGTCATCGCGCGCTTCGTCGAAGGGCTGCGCCAAGCCAACGGCATCATCGCCGGCACCACTGAGATGCCGTGGCCGCGCTTCCTCGCCTTCAACGCGCTCGGGGCGGCGCTGTGGGTCGGGTTGTGGGCGGGCGTCGGTTACGCCGCCGGCGACCACATCACCACGATCTACACCGAGGTCAACCGCTATTCGATCTATCTGCTCATCGCCCTGGGCGTGCTGATTCTCGCGCTCGTGGCCCGTACTGTACTGCGCCGCCGCCGCACCACGGACTAGCTGTACTCCAGCAGCGTTTCGCTATCTGGCCTGGTAAAAGGCATCGTCCGGAGTGCAGTTGGCTGGTGGTGAGTCAGGGGTCCTCTTGCCGGGTCGCCCCTCCAATGAGTGGATCGGGAAAATGGCAGGCCTCGGATGCGGACAGCCTCCGAGGTTGATCGACGAAAATGCGGACGCGGCCTGGGAACGAGTACTCGACGACCTTTTCCTCTGCATCACCCACCGGTTCGGCCGTGCCGACCTGCGGCGCCGGATGCGGGACTATGTGCGGGGCCTGCTCGCTCCCGTCGGCCGCAAGACGGCCGGCAGCCGGCCAGTTCGCTGGGCATCGCACCCCGACGGCCTCCAGCGGCTGCTGAACGGAGCGACCTGGGTCGCCGACGACGTCCGCGACGACCTGTAGTCGTACGTCGCCAAGCACCTCGGCGATGACGACGGGGTGCTCATCATCGACGACATGGGCTTCATCAAGAAGGGCACCACCACGGCCGGGGTGCAGCGCCAGTACTCCGGCACCGCCGGGGCTTGTAATTGAATAACTGTCAGATTTGATCTGTGGGGTGTCTTTCGATAGGCGTCCCACGGGCCTTCAGCTGCTCCAGGGTGCGGGCGGGCGCTCCGGGCAATGGCGTGACGGTGATTTTGTGCAGGTCCAGGAGACGGTGCCCGTCCTGGAACTGATTGGAGAGGTTGGTGCGGGTGACGCCCAGCAAGTGGGCCAGGAGTGTACTGGTCGCTGCTCTGCGGCGGCGTAACAAGGCCGTCAGCAGTCGGTGGTAGTGGTCCAGGCTGCTGGTCTGCGGGTGGAGATAGGTGCGCGGACGGTGAAAGCGTCGTTGGAATGCGGCCTCGGCCAAGGCGTCCCAGTACGGCTCCGAGACCGCCACCAAGTGGTCGAAGTCGGAGCGGGCCATGCCCGTCAGGGCCGGGTCTGCGAGCAGTTCGGTCAGGGCCGGGTCGATCCGGCGACGAGTCCGTGGCGCCTCGGGAGGCTTGGCTGGGGCAGGTGCGAGGGTGTAGTTCCAGTCGCCGTGGAACGTACTCGGTGTGATCGGCAGAGCGTGGAACTCGGCGGGCGTAACGGTCGTGCCAAGGTGGTAGCTACCGGTGTCGAGTTCGGCGCCGATCGAAAGCCCGGTCGTGGTGGTCGTTGCGGCGATGGTCTCCAGGACGACCTCATAGCTCGTCAGCGGCCGTCCTCGCCAGTTCGCGGTGATGTGGCAGAACATCCGGTGTTCTATCTTGTTCCACTTCGATGTGCCAGGTGGGAAGTGGCAGACCGTGATCTCGAGCCCACTCTCCTGCGCGAAGGCGTGCAGGTGCTTCTTCCATGTCCAGCGGCGGGGATCGTTGGAGCCGCCGGAGTCGGCGGTGATCAGCAGCCGGGTGGCGTCCGGGTGGTCGGCTTGTCCGCAGTGCTGCCACCAGCGGCGGATGGACTCCACCGCGAACTCGGCGGTGTCATGGTCGGTTCCGACGTTGA
Organism: Streptomyces sp. NPDC001156; assembly: GCF_053598275.1. NCBI lineage: Bacteria > Bacillati > Actinomycetota > Actinomycetes > Kitasatosporales > Streptomycetaceae > Streptomyces > Streptomyces sp. NPDC001156. The sequence goes on from NZ_JBSFJX010000284.1 coordinate 5,317, forward strand.
CCCAGCCGCTGTTGTGGGCGATGTCGTAGATCCCGAAGGGGATGACCACCGGCTGGTTGCTGCTGATGAAGGTGTGGCAATCCACTTTGATCGGGTTTCCGGCCGGTCGCCAGGTGCGACCGGGCCGGTCGCGGTCGCCGAGCCACTCTTTGGCCTTGGTGTCGATACTGATCACCGGCTGGTTGTCGTTGAGGAAGGCGGCGGCGGTGCGGTTCAGGTGGGCGAACTGAGCATCGCGGTCCGGATGGCCGACGCCCTCGTGGGTCTTCGCGGTGCCCTGCAGGCTGTAGCCCAGGGCATGCAGCAGGTGCCCGACGGTCGTGGCGCTGACCGGATGGCCCTGCTCGGTCAAGGACGATGCCAAGGAGCGCAGCGACAGCGTGGTCCAGCGCAGCGGAGAGACGGGATCGCCGCGAGTGTGCGGCTCGATCAACGCCTCGAGTGCCGGCAGTAGACCAGAATCGGTGGCCGTCAAGGGCTTGCGGCCGCCTCCCGGAACCCGGGTCCGACGGGTCGGTGCAGGCTGCCCGGCCAGCTCGGCGATGCCGCGTGCGATGGTGGCGGTGCTGGTACCGGAGGCCGCCGCCACCAGAGTGATGCCGCCGTGGCCGATCGCGGTGGCCTCGCTGGCCAGATAGAGCCGACGACGGCGCTCATCAAGGTGCGGCAGGAACTGGTCGAACTTTGTCTGCAGGGCTTCGGCCGCTGTACGGGGTTGCGGATGCGTAGCCATGCCACAGCCTCCCACCGGCACCCGACGATTACGACGCTGCAGATCAAATCTGACGGTTATTCAATTACAAGCCCCTGGCCGTACTGAGAACTGCCAGAGCGGGGTCTTCGCCGCCTGCGCTTCCAGTACCGGCCTCGCGCAGTGGGACCGGGGCTGTTCCTGGCCAGGTCCTGGACCGACGACCGCGAGCGCTGCGGAGCGGCGAAGATTCCCGACGAGCGCGACTTCGCCACCAGGGGAGAGCTGGCCAAGCGCCTCGTCCTGCGCGCCCTGGCCTCCGATCTCACCGTCGCCTGGGTGGGGTGGCCGCGCACGCCGCCTCCGGGCAGGGGGGACGCTTCCGCCGTCTGCTGGAGCAGTCCGGTCTCGGCTACGGGCTCGCGGTGCCCAAGTCCCAGCAGATCTTCGGCCCGCGCATCGACCACCTCTTCGCTCAAGCTCCCATGGAAGTATGGGGGCCGATCTCGTGCGGCGACGGGACCATGGGGCCGCGGCTCGACCACTGGACGGTACTGGAACTGCCCACGGTGGCCGTGTTCGGCTACCCGGGCGATGTTCCCGTCCGTCGGCGGTGGGTGTTGGTCGGCCGCAGCCTCAGCGAGTCCGAGGAGATCGCCTATTTCCTCGCTTACGTCCCACGGGAGAGCGCGGTGGCCACTCTGGTGCGGTTCGCCGGCATGCGCTGGCAGATTGAGGAGTGCTTCCAGGCCGCGGAGAACGAGTGCGGCCTGGACAGACTGATCTCCCATCACTCCTTCTTCCAGATGAAGAACAGTCCGCGACGCCCGCCGCGTCGGCATCCCACTCTTCGTTATCCAGCACAAAGACGTCCTGGTCTGTACCCGGCGGGGGAGGTGTGGCGATTGCGCTCCTTCCTGCCGCTGTTCCACTGTTCCTGGCCGATGCCCGACGACGTTCACCCGGTCACGGAACTGCCAGGCAGTGGGCCCAGAGGGCGGCCAGAGGTGCCGGGATCTGCGGGATGGCGGCACAGCCGCGTGGGTCGCGGGGGAGGCCGTCACTGGCGATGAGGGTCCAGTTGCCGTTGCCGGAGCGGGAGAAGTACTTCATCGCGGCGCCGTCGTCCTGGCTGGCCACCTGCTCGGTGTAGGTGGCGCCTGCGGTCGGTACGAACATTGCGGCCGCGTAGGTGGTGCCGTCGCAGCTGCCGAAGTAGAAGGTGCCGGTACGGGGCCGGATGTGCACGAGCTGAGGCCGGCTCTGGCGGCCGTACGCGGCGGTCACTTCGGCTTTGGTCGTGGGCGACACGGTGATTGACCGGCAGCCGGCGGTGGATGTCGGGGAGGCGGACGATGAAGGAGGTGAGGAGGGGCCGCCCTTGGTGGTCTGCGAGGGGGCAACAGCCGTGCGGGGGGTTGCCGCGCTGGTCGGGGAGATCGTGGTGACGGATGGCGAGGGAGGTCGGTGTGTGTTCGCCGAACCGCTGGACGAGCAGCCGGTGAGCAGGGTGATACCCGCGGTGGCGAGGGCCGCTATGGCGGTGGCGGTACGACGGGTGGCGCTGCGACGTCTCAATGCGAACCTCACTTGTATCGGCTGCGCGCGAGGGCGGCGGCGTCCTTGTCCGCGAGTGTGTCCGCGGCACTGGACGCCCGGTCCGCGTAGGTGACACTCCGGGGCCGTCGGGGATCCGGGGCGTCGCTTCAGCTATGGAGCAGGTCGGTCAGACGATCTTGAAGGCGGGGTCGGCGGCCAGGTCGGTGACGCGAGTGGCCTCGCCGCAGGCGCTGCCCTTGGTGGTGACGCTGGTGTTCTCCACCAGGACGCTGCTCTCCGGGATGATCAGCGTTCGGTCACGGCTGGAGACGCCATTGACGACCAGTTCGGTTCCGGTGTAGTCGGCGCCGTCCCCAACTTCGTCCTCGGTGTGCGCCGACGGCGCAGCGCTGTATGCCGTTGTGCGCCTTCGCGCCGCGCCCCCTGCGGTGGACCGGCGGTCCAGTGGGGGAGCATCTGTTCAAGCAACCGCGTGATGAGAGGGGTCGTCATACGCTCCACCCACAGAGTCGCTTCCTCGGTACTGCTCGCCTACCTCGTGCCGGCCGGCTGATCCTCTACATCCTCCGGCGGTGGCACGACCTCGTCCATGAAGGCGAGCGGCGACGCCGAGGAGAGTGGGCGCTTCGCTTCGCCCGCGGCCTGGTCGAGGAGTAAGAGGTTTGAGCCGCGCTGGTTGGCCGGCCCCAGTTCAGCCACAACAGACCGTCGAGGGCCGTGACCTGCGGCTGCCATCGATCACCGCCCTGGCCTGCTGCTGAGCTGTCGGCAGTTGTCGAGGTCGAGGACCTGCTTCGCGAGTACGAATGAAGCGCAGCCTGCCCGTGTCCGAGGCTCTTGGAATCCTGTCCAGGGGCTTGGTCGTTCCCGGTCTCATCTGACCTTCCCCTCGTAGCGTGGAGGTGTGACTGAAGGGGAAGTTGAGGGTCATGGGTGGGAAGCGACGGTCGTACGACGCGCCGTTTCGTGAGG